>JAYTAO010000037.1:0-5565 GCA_043737435.1 Rhodanobacteraceae bacterium
GGAGCATGATTCCACAGCACCAAATCCGCCGATTTCCCGACTTCGATAGAGCCGACTTCAGCATTAATTTGCAGCTGCTTGGCCGGGTTGAGCGTGACTAGTTGCAGCGCCTCGGTTTCGCTCAAATTGCCATAGCGCACCGCTTTAGCGGCTTCTGTGTTCAGGCGTCGACCTAAGTCTTGGCTATCGGAGTTCAAGCTGACATTGACGCCTTGGCGCAACATCATCGCGGCGTTGTTTGGAATGGCGTCAATGACCTCAACTTTATATGCCCACCAATCGGCAAAGGTTGACGCACCGGCCCCGACTTCATTGATTTCCTTAGCAACTTTATAGCCTTCAAGCACATGTTGATAAGCGCCAATTTTGAAACCAAATTCCGCGCTTAACCTGGCGAACATCAAAATTTCATCGGCGCGATAGCTGTGAATGTGCACCAAGCGCTGGCCCTTCAAAATTTCCAGCAACGGCTCCAAACGCAAGTCACGGCGGGTATTGGCATCGTTTTTCAGTGCCGCACCATAGGCACGCGCCTGGGTAAACTGGGCGCGGATCACTGCCTCTACACCCATACGCGATTGCGGGTAGCGGGTTTGAAACGCATCGCCCCAGTTGGCTTGCTTTGGGTTTTCACCCAAGGCAAATTTGATCGTCGGGATCACTCCGACAAATTTCATTGCCTGCGCGCCCGCGCCCCAACGATGCTTGATAACCTGCGCTTGCCCGCCGATAGGGTTAGCCGAGCCATGTAATATTTGCGACGTCGTCGTGCCACCCGCCAATTCGCGGTAAATATTGATGTCGGTGGGGTCAATAATGTCGCCAATGCGCACTTCTGAAGTGACGGCATGCGAGCCTTCGTTGACGTTGCCACTGGCAGCAATGTGGGAATGCGCATCAATAATGCCGGGGGTCAAATGCCTGCCCGTGCCGTCAATGACTTGGGTCGTACTTGCGACTTTAAGTCTGGGTTCGACGGCCTTGATTCGGCCATTTTCAATCAGTACATCAACATTGACTTCCGGTGCGTCTTTGCCGGTGATCCAGGCGGTGACGTTTTTGATCAATACCGCGCTCTGTGGCGCTATGCCGGTGCGGCCAAACTCCCCGGCGGGGTAGCGCCAAGCGCTGGGCAAGCTTGGGACTGGCGCGTCTTCTCCGCCTTCGCTTTTTGACGACGCCTGTTTTTCTTCACCGGCAGCAGAGACAGTTTCGCCCTGACTGCCCGCTAATTCTTGTTTGCCAGCGACACCATGTTCGCCCGCCACTGCAGGGTCGCCTTGTTCGCCTTGTCCAGCGGGGGATAGCGTATCGCTTGCAGATGTGGCCTCGGCCATTTCTCCAGTCGTATCGCTCGCGCTGCTGGCTACAGTAGAAGCTGTTTGCGGCGTGGCAGCGGCTTCTGGCACATCACCTATCCGTACTAACTTCACCGGATGTGAAACGCCCTGGGTATCCAACCAACGGCCGCTCAAGCGTCCAGTTTTGCCTTCCGCATCACTCAGGGTTAAATCCACGCTCAGCGCAGTATCTGGGGCATTGCTAAGCGCTGCCGCCGCGGTTTTTGGAAATTGCAGCAGGACGCGCGCGCCGTCGCGGGTCAGCGATATTTTCGGCACGTCGGATATTGCAGCGTCAATGGCATTGGGGCTGAGCGGGAATGCGGCAGCGTCAGCGGTGATGTTCAGCTCTCGCGCAGCTTTAGCGCCTTCAGTGAAACGCCAGCGCCCTTCTAGCTGGGATGCAGCCAGTGGCAGGATGATTTCGCGACTGCCATCCACCCACATCTCGTAAATTTTACCTTTTTCATCGGTTAAAAAATTGTCGTCACTAATGCTGAAGCTTGCCAGCGCGCCGGGTTTAAGCGAGCCGATTTGTGACATGCCGATGATCGAAGCGGGCACGTCAGTGAGTGCGGCCAAAGCGCTAGCTTCGCGCAAACCGTAGCGAATGGCTTTGCGCAAATTCGGCGCGAAATTCGTCTCAGGCGTTTCCATGCCGAATGCGCTCAGCGCAAATCGAATATTGTGCTCGCTCAAAATTTTCGGGTTGAACGCCGCATATTGCCAATGTTCAAGATCAGCCAAGGACACGTCGAGAGCTTTTTCTGGATCATCCACCACCGGCGCGGCGGGAAAATTCAACGGCAACACCAGCGGCGTTGCCACATTTAGCGCGTTCACGACCCGGTATTCAAAGCCTGTGCCGACCGAAATTAGCTTGAGCTTGTTTTCATCTGCCAGCGCCTCGGCGCGCGCTAAATCCAACTCATCGCGGGCAAAAAGCATCAGTGGCTCTAGCCCAAGTGCTGCAGGTGTTAGCGCGTCGAGCGCGCGGTTGGCTTCCGGCCGCTCTAAGCCTAAGCCGCCTTTGATTTGGGCAAGGCGTTGATGCTGCCAACGGGCATCAATAAATGATTGCCGCAACAGGGCAATCGCGCCCATAAAACTGGTCGGGTAGCTGTTAGAAAAGCCAAAACTCTGATCAATTGCGGCATCGCTAGTGACATCACTGGCGATCAAGTTTTGCTGTGCACTGGCATTTGCGCGCAAAGAAATTAGGGCGCTTGACCCGCGCAATACGCCATCCGCACCGTGGCTTAGCACGTAGCCAAAGCCCAGTTTCCGCAATGCGGCCAATTTGGCCTCATCAAACTTTAGTGCCGCCGCGGCACTGCGCTCGGGGCAAACCATCTTGTTCCAATGGCCGCTGGCTTGCGCGAGCGCCGGGGGCTCGCCTGCAGCCGCAGGATCTGCTGGCGCTTGCGGCGGCACAAAGCCAATATTGCTGCTCGAGGCGCAAACCAATGCCGGATCGCTAAACGCAGTGCTCGCCAAATCAATAAATGCTGGCCGGATCGTTTTGCCCATCACGTCAATTACCGCAGCGCCCGTGGGCACAGCGCGCCCTGCTGGCAAGATCTCAAGCACACGCCCCGCATCAATTACGAGGGTTACATCCTTACGAACATCGCTTGCACTAACAACGATTCGGGCGTTAGTCAGCGCATACAAACGCTGTGGCGCGTGGCTAATCTCAACTTCAGGACGGGTCGAAACTTGTGCGATGGCGTGCTGACAAAGCAAGGCCAATGCGACAGCGATAGGGATACGGTTAAGCATGGAGAACGGCCAAGGCAATATAATGAAGTCTCGTCGATCAGGCGACACGGCAAATGCGTCTCGCCCAACAGACGACACGACAAAGTCGCCTCGCCAAACAGGCGACACGGGAAATAATTCCAAGCATGCATGCGCCGCACGCGTTCTCGGCCTGCCAAAAGTCATGCTCTAAGCACAACTTTTCATATTTGAATCACGTAGCCTCCACGGTAAGAGTTGCAAAAACCGCTAAAACGCTCGACGCTCCGGGCCTTATTCTAGATTGCTTGAAGGCCCGCCATGAGCACCGAATATCAGCTGCACGATAATGTCGCCGTATTGACCTTGAACAATCCGCCAGTCAATAGTTTAGGCCTAGACACCCGCACCGCGCTTAGTAACGGTTTGGCACGCGCTGGCGCGGATCCAAATGTAGTCGCGATTGTTATTGCGGCCAGCGGAAAAGCGTTTTGCGGCGGTGCGGATATTCGCGAATTTGGTCTGCCTCAAGCATTGGCGGAACCGAATCTGCTGACGCTGATAGACCGGGTGGAAGCTAGCGCCAAGCCGGTGGTTATGGCGCTGCACGGCATGTGCATGGGCGGCGGCACGGAGCTGTCTTTAGGTGCGCACTATCGCGTCGCGCTGCGCGGCACGCAGATCGGCTTACCGGAAGTCAAAATTGGTTTGGTGCCCGGTGGCGGGGGCACGCAACGCTTGCCGCGCGCTGTGGGTTTGGCACCCGCTTTGGAGATGATCGTCTCGGGTAATCCGCAAGCCGTGGAGCGTTTGCTCGGGATTCCAGGCCAGTGCCTGATTGATTTATTAGTTGACGAAGACTTGGTCGCGGCTGCTGTAACATTTGCGCGTTCGAAGGCGGGCGCTGCGTTGCCAAAGTTGGCGGAACGCGCGGTCAGCGTCGATGGTGATAGCGATGCGCTGCTGCAGGCGGCGTACGCGAAGGCTCGGCCGCAATTTCCCGCACAAGCCGCATGTATAGATTGCGTCGAAGCAGCGTGGCGTCAGCCTTTTGCTGCGGGCATTCAATTTGAGCGCGCTACGTTCGCGCGGCTGTTGGATAGCGCCGAATCGCGCGCGTTACGGCACGCATTTTTTGCCGAGCGCGCCGCCGCAAAAATAGCCGATGTGCCAGACACCACGCCGATTCGAGCGATTCGCAGCGTCGGTGTCATAGGCGCTGGCACCATGGGCGGCGGTATTGCAATGAACTTCCTTAATGTCGGCTTGCCCGTCGTGATCGTGGAAGCAAATGCGCAGGCGCTGGAGCGCGGTATAGGCGTGATTGCGAAAAACTATCAAAGCAATGTGCGTAAAGGCAGCCTAAGCCAAGCGCAGCTAGAACAGCGCATGGCCTTGCTGATGCCCAGTATGGATTTTGCCGCGCTGAGCAACTGCGATCTGATCATCGAGGCGGTGTTTGAAGAGATGGGCGTTAAAGAATCGGTGTTTAAAAAACTTGATGCGGTAGCAAAGCCGGGCGCGATTTTGGCGAGCAACACCTCGACCTTAAATTTAGATCAGATCGCCAGCTACACCAAGCGCCCCAGCGATGTGATTGGGCTGCACTTTTTCTCACCCGCCAACATCATGCGTTTGCTGGAAGTGGTGCGCGGCAAACATACCTCGGTGCAGGTGTTGGCAACCGCGATGGCGCTGGCGAAAACGATCAAAAAACTGGCGGTGGTCTCGGGCGTGTGCGATGGCTTTATTGGCAATCGCATGATCGAGCAGTACAGCCGTCAAGCCGGATTTTTGCTGGAAGAGGGCGCGCTACCGGCGCAAATTGATGCGGCAATGGAAGCGTTTGGTTTCGCCATGGGGCCGTTTCGTATGAGCGATTTGGCGGGCAATGACATCGGCTGGGCGATCCGCAAACGCCGCTACGCCGAACAGCCAGGGTTGAGCTATCCAGCAGTGTTTGACCGCGTTTGCGAGTTGGGCCGCTTCGGTCAAAAGACCGGCGCAGGCTGGTATGACTATCAAGCGGGCGATCGCACCGCGTATCCAAGTACGTTAGTTAACGAACTGGTTTTGCAAGTGTCGCAAGAACTTGGAATTGCACGCCGCGAAGTCAGTGATACTGAGATTGTCGAGCGGTTGGTCTATGCGCTAGTCAACGAGGGCGCGCGTATCCTGGAAGAGGGCATCGCCAGTAAAGCCAGCGATATCGATATGGTGTATTTGAGCGGCTACGGTTTTCCACTTTATCGCGGCGGACCAATGCATTACGCCAATGAAGTCGGCTTGCAGAACGTGTTGGCAGCGATGCAGCGCTTCGCCACTATGGATGCGGATAATCGTCAGGCAGGTGCCTGGCGGCCCGTGAAGGCGTTGTTGAGCAGGTCAATCTAACCAATTCACTATTGTACCTATCCAGTGCGCGCCGGGCTCTAGGCAAATGGCGCGCCTGTGTTTAGCGTAATTGCAGGCTGCCTATGTCCAC
>JAYTAO010000038.1:0-2190 GCA_043737435.1 Rhodanobacteraceae bacterium
CCAAGCGGCCTTTTGCGCGGCACTGAAGCTGGTCCCGCCCATCACTGCATATCTGGCATCTAGCATCGTTTGATCAAATTCCGGCAAGGGCTTTGCCCACAAATCCAGCACGTCAACGAAAGCACCGGAATTTTCATTGCGATACGCCTCAATAAAGGCCCCAGCCACTTCGCTTGAGGCAGAACGCGCTTTGCGCGGTGACGATTCAATGTAGAGCAAACGCGGCATGAGAAAGACACTCCTAAATTAGAATTAAATGGGAAAGTTAGGATTCAATACGGCGACAAACACGGCCCGCTAAGAATGGGCGTTCGAAGCCATCAACTCAAGCGCTGACACGGAAAAAGCGTCGTGCGAAAAAGGCCAATCCAGTTCGCGACCGTCCGGGAAGACCACGACCGGAATACGCAGACCGTAGCGCGCCCCCAATTCCGGATCCGAATCGATGTCAACCAGCTGCGCGGGCAGATTGGATTGTTGCAAAATCTGCTGCGCCAACTCGCATAAATGGCAATGCTCACGCCCGTACATTGTTAAAACGTTTGCCACAACCATCCTTCTATAAATCGAACTAGTAAAAATCAAACTTAGGCAAGGCAATACGCAGCATTTCGAGCACTCGCGCTCGGTAGCTATGCGAATCATTTCGCATTTTTTCGACGATATTCTGGCGCAATCGCAGCCTTTCGTGCGGATTAGCAAGTAACTCCTGTGTCTTCGGAAGAATCTCGGAGTCCGCATAAAAATAGCGCACGCACTCGCCATCCGCGCCGAAAAGCGCTTCATGCTCGGCGGTGTGTTCAACCAATAAACAAGCGCCGCTGGCCGCCGCTTCCAAACTTCGCATCACATGGCCATCGCGATTTGCGCGCCGGACTAAAATTAGGCACACCTTGGCACTTTGACTGGCGCGGTTGATTTGTTCCGGTGCTGCGATTCCTTGAACGAAGTTCTGATAAACCGCCAGTTTGTCCCAATAGCCGCCAAAGAGCTTTAATTTCAGCCCGGACTGCGCAGTTTCCAATAAGCTTTGCCGCCGTTCGGCATCGGCACCACCGACGAACAGCAAATCGCAGTCATCTTCAATTTCACTCAGCCGGTCGAACTTCGCAGGTGCAAAAAAACGAGTATCTGCGGCAAAGGGCAGATAGACCACGTTTTTGGCACCGCTCGCTTTTAGCTGCTCAATATTCGCCCGGCGCGGAGTGAATACTGCGCTCAAATATTTAAAAGTGGGAATCAGAAAGTCATTTTTATAGGCCTGATTCCAAGGGTCGTCCGACATCCAACTGACCACCGCAATGCCTGCTGCGGCCATGCTGGCTGCCGCTGATGCGGTCAGCGGACAAATTCCTGTGGTGATCAGCAGATCAATTTTTGCCGCAATGCATGTTTGCGCGAGGTCATCAGCAAACGCGTTTAACTTGATCGGGCGACGATTGAATCGATACAGCAATTTTTGCGCTAGGCCTGGCCTGTGGGCGGCACTACTGCTAAACACAATCGGGGCAATGCCCAAGCCCAACAGCTCATGCCGAATTGAACCCGCGATATGCGTACCGCTATATTCACCCAAGAGCGCTATGCGCGGCTTGCGATCAATGTGTGCGTCGGCCACAACGGGCGCCAAATTGGCTGCTGGCACCAGCGCCTGATAAGCACTCGCGATGCCTTGAGCTGCGGCACGCACGCTGTAGGGTTCAATCTGAACTCGGCAGCGTTGAAAAGTGCCTGAGTCACGGCAAATTGGCAAAATTCGCAAGCATGCCCGCGCCAAGGAGGTCGCGTCAGGATTGGCAATTACGCCAGTGCTACCTTCGGCGATCAAATTGACGGCGCTGCCGACTCTGTCGCTTACCAACACCGGGCGCCCGTGGTGCAGACTCTCATTGACCACCAAGCCCCAGGTCTCTCCTTGGGTGCTCGGCAAAACGCCAAAATCGCTCGCTGCATAAATTTCGCTCAATTCGGTCTGATTTTTAAAACCAAAAAAAATCGACCTCGGTGCATTTGCAAGTTTGAGTTGTGCGCGCAGCTCAGCCTCGAGCTCACCCGCGCCTACAAACGCCAAAATGAGAGATTTTTTAACCTCTAAAGGCAGCGACAGCGCGGCTTGCACCCACTCCCGGACGCCTTTACGTGCGGATAATTTGCCCGCAAACAGCGCCATGTAATCCGCCGCTCCGACCG
>JAYTAO010000039.1:0-5544 GCA_043737435.1 Rhodanobacteraceae bacterium
GGCGCGGCTAATTGCGACGGCGGTGTTTGCACCTAGGCTGGAATCGGCATGCACAAACCAAAGCTCAGCATTCTGTGTGGCGGCTACGCCCGCATTGAGTTGGCGCGCGCGGCCTTGGGGCGCATTGATACATATTATATTTGCCGGAAGCGGCGGCGGCTCCGGCGGCAGCGCACTTTGTTGACAAAAAACGAGGCAAATTTCGGCCCCTGCGGGTAAAAAGCTCAATTGCGGCAGCAGCGCGTGCCAGGCTTTTTCACCAGGGCCCACCGGAATAATGACCGCGAGCGCCGCCAGTGGGTTGACGCAGCCCGCCGCTACCATTTCGTTTCGTTTTCCGCCGGAATCGGCACGTATAAACTAACGTTTAAGCCGGGCCGCTCGGCATCCGGATAGCCAGTGCTAAAAGTTGCATAGCCGCCTAAAGACTTCATGCGGCTAGCGAGATTGGCTAAGCCACGGCCACCGGTGCGGCCACTATTGGGTGCGGGGGTGCTGCTTGGAACTTGGCTGGCAGCGTTCATTAGCTCTGGCGCCAACCCTACGCCGTTATCCCGCACAGAAATTTGTAAAACGCTGCCCGCGTCACGCGCAGTGATTTGCACTTCAGTGGCACCGGCGTGCTTGAGCACATTGACCAGCGCTTCTTGCAGAGCCCGAAAAATATTCAAGGTGCGCCGTGGCGACAGCTTTAAGCCATCGCGCAGTGTTGTGGTGCGCCAAACGCTGCTGAGCCCGGCTGCCCGCAATCTGGGCTCGCTGCGGCTGCGAAACTGGCCCAGCGCTTCTGCCAAATCGCTGCCCATGCTGTCGATGGAATCCATCACCAGGCGCAAATCTGCAATTGCTTCTAGGAGCGCCTGTTCCATCTGTTGCGCACTCATGCCGTCCCGGCGCACCGCGGCCAATAGCGACACCAGTTGGCTGCCCGCGCCATCATGTAAGTCGGTGGCTAAACGGTGTCTTTCATCGACCAGCATGCGTTCGCGCTCTAGCGCTTGACGCGCACTAAATTCATGTTCAAGCGCAATAGATTTTTGTTGAATACGCCGATCCAGTGCGGCGTTATGCGCCTCCGCGGCTTCTAACAGCGCGACAAAGCGCTGCAGCAGGATGTAGCCAAACACCACGACCAAAGGCAACACGCCTAAGTGAAACAGCAGTGTGCTTGATGCCGGTAGGACTTCCAAGATGACGGCGCTGTCGTGGACCCCCAAGCTCAAGCCTAGAACAGCGGCGGCGCTGAGCCAATAAATTTGCGCCTCACCACGGTTGTAGGCCGCATGCAGCAAAGTCCAAACGATATGCAGGCCCAGCGCCAGCAGCAAGCCGCGCATGAAACCGTTCAAGCAAATCTGATAAGCCAAGGTATCGGGAAAGGCAATGCTTATGACTAGCATACAAACGCCAATAATCAGTGCTGCGTAGCCAACAAAGCGATCCAGGCGCGTACGGGGCTGGGCTAAAAACTGCCGACAAAACCGTTGCACGCACAATAACGACCCTGCCAAAGCGATGTGGATCGACGCCAGCCAGCAGTGCCCATTCAGCGGCGCCCGGTACCAAACAAAGTGCAGCAAATACACCATCCATAGCGCCACGCCAAGCGAGAACCAGCCATACAGCGTTTCTGAAGGCCGCGCCAGCCAAAGCAAGGCCGCGAATAAGGTAATCAATAGTGCGGTAATCGCCGTGATTTGCGTCAGCGTGACGCGCAAGGCGTAGATCGTGCGAAAGTGCGCCTCCAGCTGATCGCGCGGGCCAAACCAAATCTCGGAAAGCCCGATAGTATTGGGGCCCATTTGCGCCGGTTGATCTGTGATGTGCACGGGCTTGAGCGCAAATTCCAGCGTATTGCCGCCCGCATGCAACACCTCCTCCGGCACCAAAAACAAAAACGCTTGGCGAAAGCCGATCTCATCAGCGCCCGGGCGCAGGCTGATGCGCTCAAGCGGCACGCCATTGGCGCGCATTTGCGTGGGCTGACGTGCAAAACCAACATAAATGGCCTGTGGCACCGAATAACCGACATCGGAATTGATGCTGGTGCGATACAAAGGCGCGGAATATCGGCTTTCGCGGATCGGCAAGCTGACCGACGCACCCTCGGCATCAAAAAGCGTCGTCAGGCGTTCCGCACCGGTTATTTCCGTCGGATGCAGCACCAGCAGTGCAAACATCCAGCCGAAAATGACAAATAACAGGGGCCCGATCAGGGCGCGCATGAGCTACCGGCCCCGATTATTCGCGCAAAAGCCCAAGTTGACGCGCTTCAAATAGTGCCTCGGTGCGCGAATGCACGGCAAGTTTGCGATAAATATCCCGGACATAGCTGACCACGGTGCTGTAGCGTAAGCCCAGCGTGTCGGCCACTTCATCGTGGCGCAAGCCTTTCGCAATCAGCTTTAAGATATCTACTTCGCGATCACTTAATGGATGCTCTTGCGGTGCAGGCGCAGCAACCGGGCGGAAGCGTTTGAGTAAATGCACCGCAATGGCTGGACTAATCGGCGATTCACCCTCCAAAACCTTCAATGCCGCCACACCAATGGCATCAGGCGTTTCATCTTTAAGCAAATAACCGCTGGCGCCCGCCTCAAGTGCGCGCACGACGTGGGATTCGTCGCCCAAAGAGGAAATCACTAGCACTTCCGGGCGGGGCTCCATTTTTGCCGCAGCAGCGATCAGCTGCGTGCCTTCGCCATCAGGCAGACCTAAATCAACCAGCAATAATTTGGGCCGGAAACGCTCAAGTGCGCGCATGCCACTGGCAACGTCGACGGCAAAATTGACCGGCTGCAGCGCCGCAATGCGGTTCAATGCATCCAGCAAATAAGCGCGCGTTGCGCCATCATCTTCTACCAAAAGCGTGCTCATGCGTATCTTAATCCTTGCGATGTCTTAACGATCCGCCACAGGCGGGTAAAGTGCGAATTAGAAAATGCTTTTATGACGCCATCAGTGCCAGCAGATGCGCACGCGTGCACAGCGCTAATGCAGTTGCACTATAGCCGCCTTCAAGCATCGACACGACCCGAGCTTGCGCACTGCGGTTCGCTTGCTCGCACAGCGCCTGCGTCAACCATGCAAAATCATCCTCATGCACATTCAATCCGCCCAGCGGATCTAGTGCGTGGCCGTCGAAGCCAGCCGAAATCAAGATCAGTTCTGGTGCAAAAGCCGCGATTGCAGGCAAAATGGTTTGCGTATAGGCCGCGCGAAACAGCTCTGAACCTGCCATGCGTGGCAGCGGCGCGTTAACAATATTGCCGCTGGCACCGCGCTCATTGGCGGCACCGGTGCCCGGATACAAAGGCGCTTGATGCGAAGACAAATACTGCACGCGCGGCTCATGCCAGAAAATATCTTGCGTACCATTACCGTGATGAACATCGAAATCGACGATCGCAATGCGCGCAATCCCGGCATCCAATGCCGAATACGCCGCAACCGCAATCGAGTTGAGCAAGCAAAATCCCATCGCCTGGGTGCGGGTGGCGTGGTGCCCGGGCGGGCGAACCGCACAAAACACCCGCCGAGCTCGGCCGCTTAGGACATCCTGCACACCAGCGACACCGGCACCGGCGGCGGCCAAGGCCGCGTTCAAAGAATGCGGGCCGAGCACGGTGTCAGCATCAATCCGCAGTGCGACATCGCTATTTTGCTGCGCAAAAAGTTGATCAAGTAGCTTGGTGCTATGCGCGCGCTCCAGCATCGCATGCGTCGCCAATGGCGCAGTTAGCAGCTGATGGCCTAGCGCATGCGCAGCATTTAATACCGCTTCGAGGCGAAACGCAGCCTCTGGGTGGCCGGGGCCCGGATCATGTGCTAGGCAGCTTGGGTGCGTGTAAATAGGTAGCGCGTTGGACATTCGGGTTGTTCGATCAGCGCCGCTCATGCTGCCAAAGCACTTCGCCATGGCCAGAGGCGCGCGCCAACACCCGGCAAAGTACGAACAGCAAATCACTCAAGCGGTTCAAGTAGCGAATGACTTCCGGACGCACCGCGTCATCTTTGCTTTTTGCCAGTGTGACCGTCTCACGTTCCGCACGCCGGGTAACAGTGCGAGCGACGTGACAGCTTGCCGATGCCATGCCGCCAGCGGGCAAGATGAAGTCTTTTAAGGCGGGTAGATCCGCATTGAAGGCGTCTAAATCGTGTTCTAAACGGTCAATATCGGCTTGATGAATTAACGCCATGCCCGGCACGCACAGCTCACCACCCAAATCGAAAAGCTGATGCTGCACGCGGGTCAACAGCGTGCGCACGGCCTCGGGAACCTCGCAGGCCAGCACCACGCCGATACAGCTATTGGCTTCGTCAACGGTGCCATAAGCGTTCACGCGCAAATCGTCTTTTAAGACGCGGCTGCCATCACCTAAACCGGTTAGACCGTCATCACCGGTGCGGGTATAAATTTTGCTGAGCCGATTACCCATCGCCCTAACTGCGCGCGAATTTGCGCGCGCGCGCTTGATACAGCGCATAGCCGCCGAACAGCAGCGCGGAATAAATCAAAGTGCCGCAAAGATCATTGCGAAAAAACGGTACCGCCAGCCAGAAACAGCTGCCCAAGCCCGCCCACGTGTGCGGATACATACCACTGCCGGCCCAAACCGCAAAATTGGTCACCACGAAAAAATTCAGCGCGCTCAATAGCGCGAAACCCAACACGCGGGACGCGCTAAGTTTTTTCGCAAGCAGCGTGCCGAACCATAGGGTTAACGCAAAACATGCGTAAACCACCGGCACCAACGAGTGCCAGCCGAGCACGATATCGCTGAAAACCAGCGCAGTGATGGGCACCAAAAGTGCGAGCTTACGGTTTTTCAAAAAACAACCGGCAAACAGCGCCACCGCGCCAACGGGGGTGAAATTGCCCAAGCCTTCAACGCTAACAAAGCGCCCGAGCATGGCCAGCAGCACCAGGGCCAGGGCCAAGCCAATGGCGACATTAGGCGGAAATTCCGTCGAGTTTTCAGAGTTCAGCGGGCCCGGATTGGGGAACATGGGATTGGACGACATGGGCTTGAAACTCGATGGAAGTGGTCTTGGCCGTGAACTATAGCGCATGACTCCCGGTGAAATCGCGGACGGCTATTTAGATAACGGCTATTTAGATATTTGCCAATGGTTGCGAATGTCTCGTTAAACGACGTTTGCAGTTAAGGTAGTAGGGGCTAACGCACGGAGCACAGTGACTTGAACCGCTAGGCTCAAAAATTATTTCATTGGACGTCGATATGAACTTGCCCACGCCGCAGCTTCTCGACCCGGTATGCAAAATGCCTGTGACAGCGCAATCCAAGCATTCGCACGTGTTCGAGAAAAACATCTATTATTTTTGCAGCGCGGGCTGCAAGAGCAAATTTGCCGCGCAGCCATCAAACTATTTGATTTCGGCGAAAACCGCGGCTGCGGGCGCTGCGGTTGCTGACGGCACTGCACTTGCTACCGGCGCTGCGGTTGCTACCGGCGCTGGATTGGCTACCGGCGCAATGTATACCTGCCCGATGCATCCAGAAATTCGCCTTGATCACCCTG
>JAYTAO010000040.1:0-2178 GCA_043737435.1 Rhodanobacteraceae bacterium
GGCGGGCAAGTCACGCCCTCGACGCGCGCCGCAGCGGCGGAACTGCGTGCGCGGGTGCAAGCTAAGCAAAAATCTTGAACTCAATAGAATGTAACCTCGAGATAATCACTGAGTGTTCTAGCGAGGAGACAACCCAATGCAACTTACCGCCGTTTTAATCCCTGCCCAAGAGGGCGGAGGGATACGAAAATAATGGGTTTTCTTCGCTTTTGTGTGGAAAAGAGCCTGCCGCGCATAGTATTCGGAGTGGCAAAGTCCGACGCAAAAAGGCCCTCGCAAGGGCCTCGTCAGATGTAGCGATGGCTAAAAATATTCGATTTTCTTGGAAGATTGCGTATTCCTAAATCAAGCCAGTCACTAATTCTTACTGAAGCCGGTCAGAAGGTTCCGTACAATTTCGCTCTGGTTGAGCGGGTAATAGGTTGACAAACACGACAACGGCTGCGTCAACATTAAATTAGATTTTTTGTGCCAAGTCGTTCGCCCATCAACTCTAGCCATTCTTTAAGCACAGCAAGCACGTTTTTGACTCAACCGCGCCGCCATACGTCACGCAATGACGATAGGCACGTGGAGCCCTTGTACTTTCAGTGCTAGTTTGACGAAACTTTCACTATTAGGCTATCCCATGCTGCGAATTCGCGGGCTTTGCAAAACTTACAGTAATGGCGTGCGCGCGCTTGATCAGGTCAATTTAGATATTCCAGCGGGCATGTTTGGCTTGTTAGGCCCTAATGGCGCAGGCAAATCTTCCTTGATGCGCACCATTGCAACATTGCAGGAGGCCGACTCCGGCAGCATCGATTTTTCTGGCTTAAACGTGTTGCGCGATAAAGATGCGGTGCGACGCCAGCTGGGCTATTTACCGCAAGATTTTGGCGTCTACCCGAAAGTTAGCGCTGAGGCCTTGCTGGATCATTTTGCCGTATTAAAGGGCTTTACTGCGCGTGTAGAGCGTAAGGAAGTGGTGGATGCGCTGCTCAACAAGGTAAATTTGTGGGATGCGCGAAAACGCCATTTGGGCGGCTTTTCTGGGGGAATGCGCCAACGTTTTGGTATCGCGCAAGCGCTTATTGGGCAGCCAAAATTGGTGATCGTTGACGAACCGACCGCAGGCTTAGACCCCGAAGAACGCAATCGCTTTCTCAATTTATTAGCGGATATTGGCGAGCAGGTGGTGGTGATTTTATCGACGCACATCGTTGAAGACGTTACCGATCTATGCCCGCAAATGGCGATTATCAACAAAGGCCAAGTATTACTGGCCGGGCAGCCACATGCCGCGATTGAATCACTAAAATCCTGTGTTTGGCGCGCGGTCGTCACTAAAGCCGCGTTGCCCGAGCTGCAGACACGCCTGAATGTGCTTTCAACACGCTTGGTGGGTGGCAAACCGGTGCTGCATGTGTTTAGTGATCGCCAGCCGGAATCAGGTTTCGAACAGATCGAGCCGGATTTGGAAGACGTCTATTTCCAGCGTCTGCGCGCGCATGCGCAGACCGGCGTATCCGCCACCGCTTCGGCTTAAGGCACGCATCATGATTCGAGAATTTTTTAGTTTTGAGCTGCGCTTGCAGCTGCGCTCGCCTTTATTGTGGCTGCTTGCCGGGCTTTTTGGCTTGATGGGCTTTGGTGCTACTGCCACCGATGCAATCCAAATTGGCGGTGCCATTGGCAATGTTTATCGCAATGCGCCAATCGTGGTGATCCAGTTTTTGACCTTTTTCACGCTGATTGGCTTATTGATTTGCGGCATTTTTGTTGCCAGTGCGCTGCTGCGCGATTTCGATGCTGGCACGGCGGATTTGCTGTTCGCTAACCCAATCAGAAAGCAAGACTTCCTTGTGGGGCGATTTTGCGCCGCGTTGGCCGCCTGCTTAGTTGTCTATGCCGTTATTGCGAGCGCAATTTTCGTCGCGCAATTTATGCCGTGGATTGAACCCGTACGCTTAGGCGCAATACGCATGACGCCGTACCTGTTTGGCTTAGGCGTGATGGTTATTCCAAACGTGCTATTTACCTGCGCGCTTTTGGCGCTGCTTGCAGTCACCACGCGCAGCGTGCTGTGGGTTTACGTTGGCATACTGGGCTTCTTTTTAATGTATGCGCTCGGCACCGCGCTGGTGCGCGATGTTGACAATGCTTGGCTGGTTTCGCTGATGGACCCGTTTGGTTTGC
>JAYTAO010000041.1:0-2173 GCA_043737435.1 Rhodanobacteraceae bacterium
TAGGGCAGGCAGGATCGCCAGTTCAATCGCCCGTTTGCGCTGCGAAAACGGCACCGGCGTTGCATCGTGCAAAACCAGCGAAAGCGCGTTCAAACGCGCAAATAAATTCGCCTCGGCATCACTGTCTCCACCAAAGCGCAAACGCCCAGAATAGTTAGGTGGCGAATCACCCCAAGCGCGCGCTGCACGCAAAGCCGAAGCCCCGGCTTCGATGTTTTTACCAGCTAGGAGGTCGGTGACGAGGTGCGGTTCTAGGGCATCAGGCGCGCGTTGTTGGTGCTCAGCGCCGATTGCAGTCGCACACACTCCCACAACCAAACCAACCGTCAATCCGAAAACCAAACCAAGCCGCTGAGCCATATTCATGGCCTTAATTTTCCATTGCTTTTTCATGCCGCGTCCTTGCGTGTCGCGGACATTCCGAGCAGCAAAATCAATCCCAGCATTAGCCAATAGCTGAGCGGGTTGAGCGGCACGGGAATGCTCAGGGTCGGCAACGCGATGACGACCCGCACAGTGCGTAGCACCGGCAGCGAGCTATTGCCTTCGCTGTCACCTGCGATTGCGCTCAAAGTATTGATGCCATTGGCTAGGGCAATGCCGTTGAAGCTGTAGCGCCCATTCTTATCGGCATTGGTACTGTAGCTGGCGGCGCCGACGGTTAAGGTCACGGTCGCATTGGGTTTGGTGGCACCAGTGACGTTGGTGCTAGCAACATTGAGCTGCGCGTTTTCCAGCGGCGTGTCGATACTTAATGCCAACACTTCGCGGACACGAATCGCCTGGATAACGATCACGCTGATATTGCTTGCGACATCAATGGCGCGGGCGCTCAAGCTGTGCGAGCCGGGACTGGCATCGGGCATGCTCAAACCAAAGCGATTGCTCGGCGTGCTCGCGATTGGGCTCATCAACTGCCATTTGCCGTCGTCGAGTTTAGTTTCCACCCGCGCAATGCCGCTCAACACATCAATAGCCTGCACACTGAGCAATTCCCCCGGTACAACATAAGCATTGGCCAACGGCGTAATCCAGCTAACTACAGGCGGCGCACGATCCACCACCAGCGTTTGCTTGCGATCCAGAATGCGCCAGTTTATCCCGGCCCGTCCTGCCGAGCTGAGCTGCGTTTCCAAACTAATTTCCACCGGCCCAAGCGGCCAAATATTGCTGGCGAAGTTGGCATCGACATTCTGCGGCCTACCAGCGGCCAAGGTCAGCGCAAATGTTTGTTCGGCAAGTTGTGTGCCGCCTTGAACCGTGCGTGCCACCCAGCGCATCGGCGTGCTGGTCAAATCAACGGTGCCAATATTGATCAGCGTGGCGCGTACGCCGAGCGCTGTGCCGTGTGTGGTTTCCAAAGGCAAGGCATCGATCAGGCCATCCAAGCCTGGGCCGTTAACGCCGACACGGGTGACGCTGACGCTGGCGGTATTGCTGAGATTGCCGGCCAGATCACGGGCTTGCGCGGTAATCACATTTTCGCCAATGCTGAGCGGCATCTCGGCAATGCTGAAACCGCCCTGGGCATCCGCGCTAACTGGGATATTCAGTGTAGCGTTACGCAGCGTCACTGCGGCTAAGCTTTCCGTCAAACCGCTGACGCGCACTTGTCCAAGTTGGGTCGACAAGCCTTTTGGCGGGTAAGTGATCGCAATCGTTGGCGCGCTTCGGTCCAGCGTGAAGCGGCGCAGCAAGACACTGCTGCGTGCAACGGCATCGGTAGCTTCAATGCGCAATAGATAGTCGCCATCGGCGCTAATTGTTGTGCCTTCGACATAATTTGCGCCATTCAAAGTCAGAGTTTTTTGTATCGGCGAGAAATCCTGTACGCTGATCTGCGGCGTTATCGCGCCATTGAGCAAAGCATTTTCGCCAATGTTCGGTACTGAAATCACCGGCGCGTTGAGGTCAATTTTGACCGCACGCGCCACGATGGCGCTGACATTGCCCGCTGCATCGGTGGCGCGCGCGCTGATCTGCGTGGCTTCCTCAACGCTGTGTGCAATTAGACCTGCATAGGTATTTGCCTGGCCGGGTACTGCGCTTAACTCGACCCAGGCGTTATTGCTCAGCCTAGCTTCGACACGCGTAATAGCACTGGAGACGTCGGCCGCACGTACGGTTGTGGCAAATTCGCCGCGTTGATAGCTATCGCTAGGCGGTGCCAAAA
>JAYTAO010000042.1:0-5507 GCA_043737435.1 Rhodanobacteraceae bacterium
GGCTCCACTCATCACAAAAATGCGCTGCATTTTTTCGAGTTGCGATTCGCAGCGGGAAGTTCGCACAAAATGCGCATCAATGAGTTTGGCGTATGGCTGCGCACGCGCTTGCTGCGCTTGCCATTTGGCGATCAAGGCTTTTTGTTGTCGCGTAGCAATTTTATTCGTTTAGGCGGCTACGACGAAACCCTGCCCAGTGCTGAAGATCACGCCTTGATTTGGCAGGCTAAGCGCGCGGGCATGGCAATTCGCGCCATTGGTGCCAGCATCAGCACCAGCGCGCGTCGCTATGCTGAGTGTGGTTGGGGCAAAACTACGGCTAGGCATTTGTGGCTGACTTGGCAGCAAATGCGTTTGTTTGCCAAACAAGTCGCACCGAATAGCCGACACGGCAAACGCGCGGAAAGAAATGCGCCGTGAGCATGGCACCATCAGGCACAGGCATCGCAATTTTCGTTAAAACGCCGGGCATTTCACCGGTTAAAACGCGACTTGCCGCGACTGAAGGCGTCGAATATGCGGAAAACTGGTACCGGCGCGCGGCCGCAGCGGTGGCGGAAGTGGCGCAGCTCAGCGGTGCTAAAGTGTATTGGGCGGTGGCGGAGCCGGAAGCCATGAACGCCGCCCCTTGGCAAAATTTGCCCCGCCTTTCCCAAATGCAAAGCCCGAGCACGCGCGATTTCGCGTCGGTGAATACAAATTTGGGTGCGCGCATGCACCGCGTGCAGCAGCAACTTTTGGCTCGGCACCAAGCCGCCATTCTTTTGGGCGCAGACACGCCGCATTTAGATGTTCGTGTTTTACTAGGCGTGATCGACTATTTGCAAACAGGCACACCCAGTTGGGCGGCGGCCCCGGCTTTGGACGGTGGCTTTTGGCTCCACGGAGCGAACCGCAGCGCGCCGTTAACTGCATGGGAAGCGGTGCGTTATAGCTGCGCCGACACCATGGCACAATTCGAGTTGGCCATGGCTAATCAAGGCAATTTGACGCGTTTTCAAACTGAAACAGATGTCGATACCGCAGCCGACTTAGCCGCCTGTGTCATCGCGTTAGCCAAACTGCCGCAAGCGACAAATAAGCAGCGCGCTTTGTTGCGGTGGATGCGTGCGCAAGGCGGCAGCGAGGGCAGCCAAACCCTTGAGAATCCTCAAACAAACGGCTAAATTTCGGCGTCTGCGCAAAGTTTCTTACTTTTTAAACCGTGGCAAAACCGAACCATTTCATTCAGGCGACGTTGAAGCCATGCCGGGCAAACTCGCGTTGATTAAATTTACTTAACTGCCCAAATTTTTTTACCTACTGCTCAGTGTCCACCTGCCTTTTGGCACGTGTATACATCGGGCTAATTACTTTTGACCCCCCCTTTAGACTAAGGAATCAAACCATGAATAGCTCGATTCGTATTCTCGCAATTGCACTCACCGTTGTTGGTATGGCTGCCTGTAAAAAGACAGTACGAGAGACCCCGCCGCCCCCACGTGAACCTGTCGAATCAACATCTACCAACGTCCCACCAACAACCGGCAGAGGCGGCTCAACAGACGGTTTTACGCCTGCTGACCTAGATACCAACCCATGCTTGATGGCTCGCACTGTTAAGTTTGATTTGGATCGCACCGAAATCAGCGGCGAATTTGACGCAATGATCGCTTGTCACGCGAAGTTCTTGACCATGAACTCCGGTTACAAATTGACCCTCGGCGGCAACGCTGACGAGCGCGGCACCCGTGAATACAATTTGGGGCTAGGCGAGCGTCGTAACAACGCTGTCATGGACGTGTTGAAAGCTAAAGGCGCAAGCGGCAGCCAAATCGAAGGCGTCAGCTACGGTGAAGAACAACCGACCTGCACCGAAAGCAACGACTCTTGCTGGGCAAACAACCGTCGCGTCGAATTTACCTACAGCAAGTAATTGCTCAGCTAATATCGCTTCAGTTTTATCGTACAGCTAAAGGAATACCCCATGAACGTCGTGTCGATTTCGTCACGACCGCTCGTATGGAAGCAAACGGCGGCCCTAGTGGCCGCCGTTTGCGTTTGTGCCAGCGGTTTTTTTAACCCTCAACCAGCGTTTGCGCAATCGCGCTTGAGCTTAGCCGAGCGCGTCAGCAAACTTGAAGTTCAGGCCGGTGCCAGCAACGCGCAAGCGACCCAGCTGGAGTTGCTGCAGCGTTTGAACGATTTACAGGTAGAAGTTCAGCAGCTGCGCGCGGTTTCAGAACAGCAAAGTTTCGAGCTTGAGCAGTTAAAAAAGCGCGCGCGTGATCAATATCTCGACCTAGATTCGCGCTTGCAAAGCTTATCCGGGCAAACCCCAAGCACCGGTCAAGCGCCGCCAAGTTCTATGGGCGATGCGCCAGTAAGCGAGCCGGTTACCGATTCGGGTGCATTTACGCCGCCAGATAGTGCGCTGCCGCCTAGCGCATCTAAAACACCGCCACCGATAGCCGCTGCCCCTGCGGCGAATGAGCGCGCCGAATACGATCTGGCTTTCGATGCACTCAAGCGCGGCCAATACGCCGAGGCAAGCAAGAAGTTCGACGGCTTTCTTAAAGTCTATCCGCAAGGTGAATTTGCCGATAACGCCACCTACTGGCTCGGTGAAAGCTATTACGTAACGCAAAAATATCCGGTAGCGTTGAAGACTTTTCAGGGCCTGCTTGCGAGCTTTCCGCAAAGCAAAAAAGCCCCCGATGCGCTGCTGAAGGTCGGTTATTGCTACTACCAATTGGGCGACACCGCGAAAGCGACGAGCACGCTGAAATCGGTCATGGAACGCTACCCAGATCAGCCGGTTGCGAAACTTGCCGAAGGCCGTTTGCGCGCGCTGCAGCTGAAGTAAATGTCAGCTGTCATTACGGCGGTCGGCAGTATTGAAATTACGGCCGCAATTTTAAGCACCATTTCAAACGTACCGATGTTGCGCATTACCGAAATTTTCTATTCGCTTCAGGGCGAGGCCCGCAGCAGCGGCCTTCCCACAGTGTTTATACGGCTAACCGGCTGCCCGCTGCGCTGCAGCTACTGCGACAGCGAATATGCGTTTTACGGCGGCGTAAAAAAATCTCTAAGCGATGTTTTGGCAGAAGTCGCAAGTTTTGACGCGCGCTATGTTTGCGTTACTGGCGGCGAGCCGCTGGCGCAGAAACCCTGCATTCCCCTGCTAAAAGCATTGTGCGATGCCGGTTATGAAGTCAGTTTAGAAACCTCCGGTGCGCTTGGTATTGCTGCAGTCGATCCACGCGTTTCGCGCGTACTCGACGTTAAAACACCGGGTTCGAGCGAATCACACAAAAATCGCTTGGAAAATCTAGCGCTGCTGACCCCGCACGACCAGCTCAAATTCGTGTTGTGTGACCGCGCCGATTTTGACTGGGCCAAAGCGTTTATTGCTGAACATGCACTCTTTGAACGTTGCGAAATTCTGTTTTCCGCGAGCTTTAAGCAACTTGCGCCGAAAGATTTAGCGAATTGGATTTTAGCCGATCGGCTTGCAGTGCGGTTCCAGTTGCAGGCGCATAAATATCTGTGGGGCGATCTGCCGGGGCATTGATAGTTGTTAGGTCATGATCCATTTCAGCGTAAAATTCGATGCCATGTTTGACCTATCTTTTTCGAACAGATTTCAAATTCCGTTCTCATACTTTGAAAACTTTTGAAAAGCACCCGAAACTTACGTCTTGAACCCATTTGCACACCGAACCAAGTATTCTCTGCCTCGATCCATTTTATCGTTTTGAGGAATTTTTGATGTCCAAACGTTGGTTTAGCCACTCCCGTGTCGAGGGCAATGCCTCGCGCCAAGCGCATGCCGATTTACCGAACGGCACTTACGAACGCGAGTTGGGCAAAGAAGGATTTTTTGGCCCGGCCAGTTTCATGTATCACAAACAGCCACCGACGGGCTGGTCTGCCATGGACGGGCCGCTCAAGCCACGTGCGTTTGACACCAATAAAATTACCGGCGATGCGATCAGCCCTTGGGATGCCACGCTGATTTTGCACAACGCGCATGTAAAAATGCGCAGCTGGCGCTGCCCAGGTTCGATGACGGAGCTGGTGCGTAATTCGGATGGCGATGAGCTGATTTTCGTGCACAACGGCGAAGGCGATTTATTCACTGATTACGGCCATTTAACCATCACGGCTGGCGATTACATTGTGATTCCACGCGGCACGATTTGGCGTTTGGACGCGTTTAAGCCGATGGATTTGGTGCTGATTGAGGCGACCAATTCCAGCTATCAGCTGCCCGAGAAAGGCTTAGTCGGTGCGCACGCCATTTTTGACCCGGCGATGATGGACGCACCAAAAATTGACGACAGCTTTAAGCGCCAGCGCGCGGGCGAGTGGAAGATTAAAGTCAAGCGGCGTGGTCAAATCACCAAAATCACCTACCCTTTCAACCCGCTCGACGCGGTGGGTTGGCATGGGGATCTGTGCCCGCTGCGCATCAATGTTAAAGACATTCGGCCATTAATGAGCCATCGCTATCATTTACCGCCTTCGGCCCACACCACTTTTGTGGCGAATCGATTTGTCATCTGCACTTTTGTGCCGCGGCCTTTTGAAACCGACCCAGGTGCGATCAAAGTGCCGTTTTTCCACAATAATGACGACTACGATGAGGTGATTTTCTATCACCGAGGCGAGTTTTTCAGTCGCGACAATATCCACCCCGGCATGATCACTTTTCACCCCTGTGGTTTTACCCACGGGCCACATCCAAAAGCCCTAGGCAAAATGTTGGTGCAGCCTAAAGCGGCAACTGACGAATACGCCGTCATGATTGACACCCGGGACGCCCTGGATGTCGGCGCGATCGAAAAAATTGAGTGGCCGGGCTATGTTGATAGTTGGAAGAACGTATGAAGTCTTTGTTAGAACGCCTAGACAAACTGCCGCCCGGCGGCGCGTTTTTGATTGGCGTTGGACTGGTAACGCTGGCGTTGGCTATTTTTGGCGGCTATTTGTTCTATCGATCCCAGCAAGTGTCGCTCAACACCGCCGCGTTGATTTTGATTCCGCTGGCGGGAATTGTGCTGCTTTGGCTTTTAACGCGGGGTGGTAAGGCGCGTTGAGGTGACTGTCAATTCTATTGGCAGGAATCGGTAGCGAATTCGCTGCTGGCGCCGCTAGCCATGACGACGTAGCCAAAGCCGGATTGCCACGCCGCGTGAATATGCAGTGGTAAACGTTGGTGTTCAATGGCTGCCTCACCCGGTTTCGGTGTTTCCAACGGGAAACGAGCGCAGCGAACCCACTGAATAGCGCTAGCCTGGATACGCCACCATTCGGGTTGGGTGGTGTCGTCCAGCAGATAAAGTACTTGGTGAGTCCTAACCGGCGCCATGTCTAAGCCACGCATGATTTTTTCAAATTCTGTTTTGCTGGCGCTAAAACGAAACCAGTGTTTCGAGTCGACAAAAATAAAGCCAAAATAGTTCAAAGACTGGGGTTCAAATTTGGTACGCAGCATTTCGCGAAAGCTGCGCCGCGCAAAT
>JAYTAO010000043.1:0-13302 GCA_043737435.1 Rhodanobacteraceae bacterium
CATCGGAAAAAGCACGTTCAAACCCCATTGAAACAGTGTAGTCCGTGGATCCGGGTGCAAGTGCGCGTAGCAACCTAGCATCCGTTGGATTAGGCTGCAAGCTTGAAGATACGGCGACTGAGAACAACGATTTTTCGCCGATACGTTGGTCGAATCCCATTCTATAAATCGTCAAATCCTGCCAGGCAAACGTTGGACTGGCGCTGTCGCCCAGCAATGAAACAAATCTATCCGGCAACAAGCGCGACGCGAACGGTTGAACATTGGAATAATCCACACGCTCAATAGACAACGCCAACCTGCTCGCCGGCATGACTGCATAGTTCAGCCCTGCTCGGATACGCGCTGGCTGATCGAAACGTCCCGCCTTCGCAAACAAGCCACGATAACTGCGGTATTCGTCCATACGCGTTACCGTTTGCATGGAGGCAAAACCCTCAACGCGATTTGCAATCGCGCCATTCCATCCGACCACTAGAGCACTACCTGCTGAATTTTCCGAACCTAAACCGAATTTGCTTTGAGTGGAACCTAATCCTGTCGCCGAAAAATTTTCATAAGTAAAAATGCCACCAATGTGAAATTCACCATTACCAAACTTACTGACAAGCGTGGGGGAGATTTGATGCCCGACAGCGTAGCCCCCTACTTTTCGAACCAATCCTAGGCCGGGAATATCGTAAAGTCCGGAACTGCCATCGCGCAATTCGATCTTCAGAACATTGGAACCGGAAAGTTTTAAGGCCGTGCTTATTTCGCGCTGAAGTGCGCTGCGAACACTGTTGGAAATACTACCCGTGTAAAACTCAACATCAACTTGCGCAGGCTCAACGCCAACGGCGCGCTGGAATTCCTGCGCAATAAAATGCTGCCATTGGACGCTCAATGCAGTTGATGAACTGCCATTATCGCGAAAATTAGAACCAGGAGAATTCGCCGCTAACAGAGTTAGCGGAGTAAGCGAGAAAAAAAGCGCAAACGGCACCTTTGGAGCCGTTCGCGTTGCAAATGCAAAGAATTTTTTTATCACCATCGCCCTAATCAACCAAAGGAATTCCTCTAGTGGCTAATATAGTGCGTAAAAACAACACACCTGTCAACGCCTTGTCGCAATAAAAAAACATATGTCGCAAAAAAACAACACTCGCTATCGCTTTGCGCTCACTATCGCGGGATCGGATTCCGGCGGCGGCGCAGGAATTCAAGCCGACTTAAAAGCCTTTGCCGCAACGGGTGCTTTTGGATTGAGCGCAATCACCGCTGTTACCGCGCAAAATAGCCGCAGTGTGAATGCAATTTTTCCCATTGGCGCAGACGCCGTCACCGCACAATTGAACGCGTTAATTAGTGACTTTCCGATAGACGCCATCAAAACAGGCATGCTTTTTGATGCCAGAACTATTGAAGCAGTGGCCCGAAGCCTTGCGATATTAAAAGCGCCGGTCGTGGTTGACCCGGTCATGATCGCAACGAGTGGCGCAAAACTGCTAGATCACAACGCCATTAGTGCGTATCGGCCTTTAATAGCACGCGCCACTTTACTCACGCCAAATTTGCCAGAGGCGCAGGCATTACTGGACTGCGCTGCTATCAACACGCGCGATGAAATGCTTTATGCAGCGAATCGACTTTTAGAATTTGGTTGCCAAGCAGTCTTATTAAAAGGTGGGCACGCACCTGCTGAAGTGGGAATGCGTGATCAAATTGCCGATTTGCTGCTTATTAAAACGGATAACGGCATTCACGCGCGCTGGTTTGTCGCCGCAAGGCTAAATATTCGAGGACACGGTACAGGCTGCACGCTCGCGGCTCTAATCACGGGATTTTTAGCCCGAGGATTAAATCTGGAATCTGCCACAGCAAAATCGATCTCGTTGCTGCGCAAAGCTCTCAAACATGCGCAAGGGATCGGCGTCGGCAAAGTACACACTCCCGACCCTTTTTATAACGCCTATCGAGGGCTGCAGCCGCGTGCTGATAAGTTGCAAAATGACGCTTTGGATGCCTGCCAATTAAGCGCAGATGCCGCTATGATCCAAAAATCATAATGAGAAGGAAACTGTGATGAGTTTTTCGCACAGAGCTCTGTATTTCGGGCTAACAATCGCGCTAATAAGCGCTGGGACAAATGCTTTTGCGCAAGGAGATGCCGCGCTTGGGAAGGACTTAACTTACACCTGTTCCGGTTGCCACGGCATTGAGCAATATAAAAATGCATACCCACAATATAATGTGCCGAAGATCGCGGGGCAAAATTATGAGTATCTAGTTGCCGCACTCAAAGCTTACAAAGCGGAAGAACGAGCGCACCCGACTATGCGCGCCCAGGCGAAAAGCTTCAGCGATGCCGATATTGAAAATATCGCTTACTATCTATCTAACGCTACTGAGGCTCATAAGTGATGCGTCTAATTATTCTTAAACGAGCACTTTTTTTGCTGTTGGCAGCGACGATTTCTACCGCGGCATACTGTAATGAAACGCCCGCCGCCAGTGCATCGGCGGACGGCGCTTCTCTGGTCGAGGCGAAAGGCTGCATTGCTTGCCATGGCAAAGATGGGAGCGGGGTAGTTCTGGCCACCGGTAAGACAGACCCTCAATACCCAGTTTTGGCTGGTCAATACGCAAGTTACATCGAGTTCGCGCTGAAGGCCTACCGCGGCGGCACACGCAAAAACGTCATTATGGCTGGGTTTGCCGAAAAATTGACCGACGCCGAAGTGAAGGCTCTGGCACACTATTTTTCAAGTCAGCCTTCAAAGTTGCACACTTTGAAAAGTGTTGAATAGGCACCATTGGAGCTTCTTTTAATTTGTTTCTTATTGAAGATTTGCACCATGTTTTTTACGACTTTCACTGTGAAAATTTCTTAAAGGCATGATTCGGTTAAATGGCTAAAATTCTGCTCATCGAACCCTCAGCAACGCGCCGACGCGCGCTGATGACGATGTTGCAGGCGAAAGGTCATGAACTAACCCCTGCGACTAGTTACGCCGACGGCTTGAGTGTTATTGCGGGCGCGGGAATCGCGCCTGCGATTGTCGTCGTGAGCTGGCCAGAATATTCAGATCAGCGCGCGAACGAGATTTTCGCGCTTTTACGCACGCGTGAATGGCAAGGCGTACCAGTGTTGGTGCTTGCTGACTCCACAGACGCCGGTGGTGTGGCTTGGCTGATGAAACGGCCGTTGACGTCATTGTTGCTCTGGACAGATTATTCGGACACGCCGGAAGCGATAAACAAGCTGCTGAGCCCAACCGCCCAGCAGCCCGCAAAAACGCCGGGCGATGGACGCGCTTCCTTGAAAATTCTTTTCGTCGATGATTCGCCGACCGTACGCGTGGCATTTCGACGGTTGTTGCTTTCGGAAGGTTATCAAGTCGACGTCGCCTCAAGCGCAGAAGAAGGTCTAGAGCGCGCCGCGACGGGCGAGTTTGACATTGCGATCGTGGATTATTTTATGCCGGGCGACAACGGTGCGGCAATGGTGCGCAAATTGCGTGAGTTGGACAAAACACGCGGCATCATCTCAGCAATTATCACCGGTACGTATTCAGATCGAGTGATCACCGAATCCCTCGCCGCCGGCGCGGTCGAATGCATGTTCAAATCAGAAGCGCGGGAATTGTTTTTAGCGCGCATGAAATCACTCGCCCGTATGGTTTTAGATCGTAAAGCAATTGACAACGAGCGACGTCGGCTACACGGTATTTTAAGCTCGGTCGGCGATGGCGTTTACGGCGTCGACAGCCACGGCATTATCCAATTTATCAATCCTGCTGCGCTGGATTTGCTTGGCTTCCCACATGAAGCCAACATCGTGGGTAAAAGCGCGGCAGCGGCGCTGCATCCGGCCTTTGAAGACGGCACACCGATTCCACCACAGGCTTGTTTCCTATCACAATGTTATTCGGACTCGCGCGAAGTGGGCGGCTGGCAAACGGTGTTTTGGTCGGAGTCAAAAACCCCAATTCCAGTCGAATGTACCGTGTACCCACTAGACATTGACGGCAAGCGCGAAGGCTCAGTTGTGGCATTTCGCGACGTGTCACAACGGCGGCTATTGGAAGACGAGTTACGCTGGCAGGCGAGTCACGATAGCTTGACCAAACTCCATAATCGCGCCCATTTCGAGTCGCAGTTACAGCAAGAAGTGCTGCGTTTACGTCGAGGCGAACAAGAGAGTTTGCTGCTATTTGTTGATGTAGATCGCTTTAAGTACATCAACGATACCGCCGGTCACGCGGCGGGCGATCAGCTTTTGGTAGAGGCCAGCCATCGCTTGAAACAGCGTTTGCGGGTATCCGACACCATTGCGCGCATGGGCGGCGACGAATACGCCATGATTTTGCGCAATGTTGCGGTAGGCGACGCTGAACGCGTAGCAGAAGAATTCCGGCGGGCGCTCTCTGGTCAAATTTTTGTTTACGGTGATAAGTCTTATCGAATCACCGCATCCATCGGCGTCGCCTGCATCAATCGCAATACCGCCTCACCTTCTGAGGCCATGCAAAACGCTGATATCGCGTGCCACGTGGCGAAAAATCGCGGTAGAAATCAGGTCTATGTTTACAGCACTGATACTACCGAACGGGCCAATATGGACGTCGAATTAAACTGGTCCAGCCGCATTGATGACGCGCTTAAAAGTGATTTGTTTGTGCTTTGCTATCAGCCCATTTTGCCGGCGCGCTCGGTCGATATTGATGCCCTTCCACATAAGGAAGGTGAGCTTTGGGCGGCACATTTGGCGATGATGCCAAAACGCCCGCAGTATTTTGAAGTGCTGCTACGCATGCGCGCCAGTGATGGAGAATTGGTGGCACCTAATGCATTTTTGCCGACCGCTGAACGCTACAACTTAATGCTCGATATTGATAAATGGGTGGTACACAACGCGATGAAGTCATTGCGCGAAGCAAGTTCTGCTGAACACGTTATCGGTCTGTCGATCAATTTGTCAGCGCAGTCTTTAGGTATTAACGGCATCGGCAAATACGTTCAAGATAAGCTGATTGAATTTAATATCGACGGCTCCAACATTACCTTCGAGATAACAGAGACTAGAGCACTCAACAATATCGAGGCGACTGCCGAGTTAATCCAGCAATTGCGCGCGCTAGGCTGCCGCTTTGCTCTTGATGATTTTGGCAGCGGTTTTTCGTCATTTTCCCATTTGAAACGGCTTGACGTAGATTTTCTTAAAATTGATGGCGCTTTCACCCAAGGGATCCTGGACGACTCTGTAGATCGCGCAGTAATTCATGCCATTAATGCGATAGCCCATTCCGTTGGCAAACGCACAACTGCCGAGTACGTCGACCGGCCTGAGCTAATCGCCGCATTAAAAGCCGCAGGCGTTGATTTTCTGCAGGGATATTACATAGGTCGTCCGCTCGAGAATTTGCGCCAAGCGGTGGTGCAAATAGCCCCTGTTGTTCCAAATTCTGTTATTCCAACTTCTGTTATTCCAATTTCTGTGTCGCCAAGGCAATCCGCCGCCATTGGCAGCGCAGTGTTGTTGGAAACTGAACCGATGACATTACCTGAGCTGGTTAGCGCCACGCCCTTGGTTACACCACAGATCATCCCGTTCCCGACTCGCATCGAAACCGCTGAACTGACTGATCTGGACTTATACGTCGGGGAATTGGACATAACCGCAATGGCATTGCCAACAGAATTGCGTTTGAACGATCGTTTACTGGGTAGCGGCTAACGCTTGAGCCCGAAAACGCCAGCGCTGAGTTTGCTTTGGCACGATTACGAAACCTTTGGCGCAAATCCGGCTCAAGATTTTCCTGCGCAATTTGCGGCGATTCGTACCAATAACGCGCTAGAAATTATTGGTGAGCCAATATCGCTGCACTGCCAACCGCCGCCTGACTATCTGCCCCATCCAATCGCATGCTTGATTACCGGGATCACGCCGCAATTCTGTTTGACGCATGGTTTAGCCGAGCGCGAATTTGCCGGGCGCATCCATTTCGAAATGGCGGCGGCAAACACCACGACGCTGGGCTATAACTCGATGCGTTTTGACGATGAAGTAACTAGGCAGCTTTTTTGGCGCAATTTTTATCCGGCGTACGCGCGTGAATTTCAACATGGTAACGCCCGCTTTGATCTGATTGACGTCATGCGCATGGCTTATGCGTTGCGCCCGGAAGGCCTGCACTGGCCGAGCGTAGAAGGTAAGCCAACTTTCAAACTAGAGCTACTAGCGCAAGCCAACGGGCTTGTCCACCGCAGCGCTCACGATGCATTGAGCGATGTTGAAGTACTTATCGCGCTAGCGCGCAAACTGAAAACAGTACAGCCCAAGCTTTGGGAATATGCTTTTTCGCTGCGCCGCAAAGCTGCCGTGACCGAGTTAATTGATTACAAAAGCGGCGAACCTTTGGTCCATGTTTCCCAGCGTTTTTCCGCCGAGCGGGGCTGTTTGGCGCTTTGGCTACCCATTTGCGCCCATCCAGGACGAGCCAACGAAATTATAGGCGTAGATTTATCAGCCCCGATAGATTCACTGCTACAGCTTGATGCCGATGAACTGACCGAGCGCATTTTTGTCCGGCAAGCGGACTTGCCAGAGGGGGAAAGCCGCATCGCGGTGAAAACGCTGCACCTCAACCGCGCTCCGATGTTGGCAAAATTAACCGTATTACGCGGCGCAAATTTAGCGCGGCTGGCGCTAAATGACGCTGCCGATAGCCCGCTTGCGCTACAAATAAAACGTGCTCAGCAATTGCGAGCCGAGCCTAGCGTTGCAAACAAATTACGCGCCGCTTTTGCGCACAACGACAGACAAAAAAATGCAGCCCCAACTACCGCGGCCATTGACACATCGCTATACGCCGGATTTTTAACCGAGGCCGACAACCATTTGCTGCCACGCGTTCGCGCAGCAGAGCCCAGCGCTTTTACGACCATTTCCAAACAATTTCGCGATGCACGTATGCCAGAACTGCTGGCACGCTATCAGGCACGGCAATTTCCGGAAACACTCAGCGCCGAGCAACGCGAGCAATGGCAGCGCTATTGCAAAAACTGGCTTAGCGATGGCGCGCCTATGACTAAAACCCGATTTTTGGAGGAGATCACTGCGGCGCGCACTAGTCCGCTTGCATCGGGCAAACAGAATGTGTTGGATGCGCTACTGGATTATGCTGCGAAGCTGACCGCAACCTATTGATGCGAGTTAGCGCCTGCATAGCGCCGGCGGCTTTGACAATCACCGCAATGCGCACTCAAACTCAGGCTCGTTTTCGTCGCGATCAACTGCCATGAGCCCCATCGATTCTATGTTTGCGCGTCCAGCAACGCCGGAGATCCTCAACTCTTTCAACAAAAACACGTTGGCGCAGAGATTAGGCATCGAGATCACGGAAGTCGGCGCGAATTTTTTGCGAGGCCGTATGCCTGTCGATGCCCGCACCTACCAACCTTTTGGTCTGCTGCATGGCGGTGCCTCAGTTGCGCTGGCAGAAACGTTGGGCTCTTGTGCTGGGTATCTGACACTGCCGGAGGATCAGATGGTGGTAGGTTTAGAAGTCAACGCAAACCATGTGCGCGCGGCAAAATTCGGCTTTGTTTATGGCACCGCACGGCCTTTGCATGTGGGCGGGCGCACCCAAGTTTGGGAAATCAAGATTGAAGATGAGGCGAATGCGCTCGTTTGTATCTCGCGAATTACGCTTGCAGTGATTGCTAAACCGACGAAGGCTAATAATGAAAAACATATTTGATTTAACTGGAAAAACGGCCCTGGTTACCGGTGCCAGCCGGGGTATAGGGGCAGCGATCGCGAAGCTTTTGGCCGCACACGGAGCGCATGTGATCGTTAGCAGCCGCAAGCTTGCCGTATGCGAGGAAGTTGCAGCCGAGATCATTGCCAACGGTGCTAAGGCGAGTGCTATTGCGGCGAATATTGGCGATCTAGCCGCCATGGACGCACTATTCGCCGAATTAGACGCACAAAAGTTAGATCTGGATATTTTGGTCAACAACGCGGCGGCAAACCCTTATTTTGGGCCGATGCTGGACATGCCGATGGACGCTTTCAACAAAACTACCGAAGTCAACATTCGCGGTTATTGGCGCATGATTCAACTTGCGGCGCAGCGCATGATAAAAAAGCAGGGTGATGATCGCGGCAGTATTATCAATATCGCCAGCGTCAATGGCGTGCGCCCCGCGCCTATGCAAGGCGTGTATTCGATGAGTAAAGCCGCCGTGATTTCTATGACCCAGGTGTGGGCGCGTGAACTGGGTGCCAGCGGCATTCGCGTAAATGCCATTTTACCGGGACTGACGGAGACCAAATTTGCCTCGACTTTGACGCAGAACCCGGCCATTCTTAAACAAATTCTGCCGGTTATTCCTATGCACCGCGTCGCGCAACCTGCAGAAATTGCGCCGATAGCACTTTACTTAGCTAGCGCCGCATCAAGCTATGTCACCGGTAGTTGTCATGCCGTTGACGGTGGCTTTTTAAGCTAACGGTGGACGCATTAAAATCAGACCACATGCCCGGATGGGTGGCGATAGGCGCATTTTCATTATCCTTGATTGGCGGTTTGATCAACGTAGTCGGACTGCTTGGCTTTGAGCAACAGGCCATCACCCATCTAACGGGGACGACATCCCAGCTTGCAGTTGCGGTGGTAACGCTACGTTTTGAGCTGATACTGCGATTTTCACTGATTTTGATCGCGTTTATCGGTGGTGCTTGTCTAAGTGGTTTGTTGATTGGCAAAAATTCCGCAAAACTAGGCCGCCGCTATGGCGTGGCACTGATGCTGGAATCAGCTTTGCTTTGGATTGCAAGTTATTTACTCACCCGTGACGCTTATTCTGGCGTTTACTTTGCTTGCGCAGCTTGCGGCTTGCAAAATGCGATGGTCACCACTTACAGCGGTGCGGTAATTCGCACAACCCATTTGTCCGGTATGTTCACCGATTTGGGTATCTATCTAGGCCACGCAGCGCGCGGCCTGCCCTTTAACTGGTTGAGGCTAAAAATTTGCTGCACCGTCATTGGTGGTTTTTTCTTAGGCAGTGTGGTCGGCGCCTACAGTTTTACGCAGTTTGGCAATCGCACCCTATTTTTGCCCGCAGCCCTAACGGGTATCACAGCAGCGTGCTACTACGGTTTTGAAAGTTGGGCGCATCGTCAACAGCGCACAAAGTCGGCATCAAGCAGCACAACTCCGCAATAAGCGTTAGTAACAATTCCCGTGGTTTCGCGCTGCATGTTCGTATTGGCAAAAATTCACTGCCAGTATGCGACAACGGCGCCACTCAAATAGCGCCGTCAAAAAACTACCTTAAACCCGTTTCCGCACGGGCGATCACCACCCGCTGAATTTCGCTAGTACCCTCATAAATCTCGGTAATTTTCGCATCTCGGAAATAGCGCTCGACCGGCATTTCCTTGCTGTATCCCATGCCGCCATGAATCTGCAGTGCGGCGTGCGTGATGAACATCGCCGCTTCCGAGGCGGTCAATTTGGCAATTGCAGCTTCCTTACCAAATTTTTCGCTGCCATTCTGTTTCATCCACGCCGCACGCAACGTCAGCAATAGCGCCGCATCCAATTTGCATTTCATGTCAGCGATTTTTGCCTGAATCATCTGGAAACTACCGATCGGCTGCCCAAAGGACTTGCGTTCTTTGCAATACGCAACCGCCGCTTCGTAAGCCGCGCGCGCGATGCCGATCGCTTGACTGGCGATGCCAATACGGCCGGCGTCCAGCACACTCATTGCGATTTTAAAGCCCTCGCCTTCTTTGCCCAGTAAGGTGTCTGGGCCAGCAACATAGTTGTCAAATTCCACTACACAAGTCGCAGACGCGCGAATACCCAGCTTAGGTTCGTGCTTGCCGCGACTAAAACCCGCGTGACGAGTGTCAATTAAAAATGCACTAATGCCTTTGGCGCCTTTTTCCGGGTCGGTAACAACAAAAGCAACCAAGCGCTCTGCTACTGGGCCAGAAGTAATCCAGCTCTTGCTGCCATTGATTTTATAGCTGCCATCCGCCTGTTTAACCGCACGCACACGCATCGCCGATGCATCGGAACCCGATTGCGGCTCGGTCAAAGCATAAGCGCCAATTTCCTGCCCAGAAGCGATCGGCACCACCCAATCTTGTTTTTGTTGCTCGCTGCCGTACTTTAAAATCCCGTTGCAATACAACGAGTTATTTACACTAATAATGGTGCCATGGCTGGCATCGGCGGCACTAATTTCAATCATCGCCAGCACGTAGCTGATGGTGTCCAAGCCGGAACCACCGTACTGATGCGGCACTTCAATGCCCATTAAACCTAGTGCACCCGCGCGGCGGATCGTCGCTAATGGAAACTCGCCTGATTCATCATGTGCCGCCGCAATCGGGGCAATTTCTTCCTTGGCGAATTTAGCGGCGACATCTTGAATCATGAGTTGGTCGTCGGTGTAGCGAAAGTCCATGGCGCAAGTCCTTCAGTTAAGAATCAAAAAAGTGAGATCGAAAATACCGTCTGTTGCGTGAAGGTATCGCGCCTGCGCCAAGCCTGCAAACGAGTTCTGCTGCAATTGCGTTAGAGAAGCAAATCCGCATCGAAACTAAGTGGCCTTTGTAGCAGTCGGCGGTCGTTCGTTGCCAATTTTTGAGATATCTGATGACGTCTGAAGCTATTGTGGGCAGCCTGCTCGGCACCGCTGTCGGTGATGCGCTTGAACTGCCGTACGGAGGTCTTTCACGCCAGCATGCGGCGAAACTTTTGGGCGCACCGAATCGGCATCGTTTTTTTGGCGCAGGCATGATTTCGGATGACACAGAACACATGGCGATGGTTGCGCAAGCGCTGATTACCGCATGCGGTAATGTTGCAATATTTCAAAAGGACTTTAGTTGGCGTTTGCGAATTTGGTTATTGATTTTGACGCAGATGCCTATTTGTTATCGCTAACCAATTCATTGTCTACCGATGCCGCTGAGTTAATCAGCTTGATCAATGCCGCAGCAGACTCGCCAAACTCACACGAGAGTACCGCGCAACTTGCACTTTCGCTAGGGCTGAACGACGGCGTCAGCGGTTAGGTCTGTCACACCGTCCAGGTTGCGATTCACGCATGGCTGACAAATCCCAATGACTACCGTTTAGCCGTCGGCAGCGTCATAAAATGTGGCGGTGACACAGATTCTACCGCTGCAATTGTGGGGGCATCGTTGGCGCATCGGTTGGCAAAGCGGGGATTGTTCCAAAGTGGCGTCAACAACTTCGCGATTGGCCACACCTACTGCATACCCGGAAAACTTTCTACAAACGTGATTTTCAAATGCGGAAATGAGCTGACGAATTGTATTTTAAAATCCGGGAAGCTGCTGACCTCCTGCCATGCTGACTTTTTGCACTTTTAAGTCACTAAAACTGCTGACGATTTCGACTTTAAAATCTGGAAACGATTCGACAATTTGATATTTTCCCTGTAGCGAAAATGTTTTGCCGTCGATGCTTAACGTACACGCTTTGGCATCTAGCACCGCGCTCCCAGCGTGGGCACTTTCGGTCAGCGTACAAAGTGCGAAAAGCGCGAAGACTATTAAAATTTGTTTCAAGGCCATGAATGATTTCGCTCGTCGATGATCGAACGCTATTTTGTCTCTACTCTAGCTGCGGCACATGGTTTTTTTGGCCCCAGACATTGTAAAGCGCACTTGCCACACCGAACAAAAAAACCCGAGACTAGCTCGGGTGTTCGACGAACCCTTGTTGCTTAAACTCAATGGCCGCCAGCAGAATCAATCGCTTTCAGCTCAGCCACCAATTTACTTGCCGCTTCTTGCCCGTCAGCAAACAGCATGCGCGTATTGTCTTGATAGAACAGCAAGTTTTCGATGCCAGCAAAACCGGTACCTTTGCCGCGCTTAATCACAATCGTTTGTTTCGCGTTAACGACCTCTAAAATCGGCATGCCATAAATCGGGCTCGATTTATCAGTTTTCGCCGATGGATTCACCACGTCGTTCGCGCCAATCACGATCGCAACATCGCAGGTCGGGAATTCCGGGTTGACTTCATCCATATCCATAATCAAATCATACGGTACGCCCGCCTCGGCCAGCAGCACGTTCATATGCCCTGGCATGCGCCCAGCAACTGGGTGAATCGCAAACTTGACGATCTTGTCGCGCTTGATCAACTGTTGGCATAGCTCCCAAAGCTTGTGTTGCGCTTGAGCAACCGCCAAACCGTAGCCCGGCACGATAATAATTTTATCGGCCATGTAAAGCAGGCTGGCAGCGTCTGAGGCTTCAATGGCTTTTTGCACGCCTTTGATATCCCCGGCCGCTTGTCCGCCGCCCCCAAACTTGGTGAACAGCACTCCCGAAATCGGCCGGTTCATCGCTTTCGCCATCAATTGCGTCAGCAGCGTCCCCGCCGCGCCCACCACAGTCCCCGCCACAATCAATGCCGGGTTTTGCATCACATAGCCCTCAAACGCGACCGCCAAACCGGTGAAGGCGTTGTACAGGGAAATCACCACCGGCATATCGGCGCCACCAATGGGCAAAGTTACCAATACGCCCAAAATCAAGCAAACCACAAAGAAGGCAATGATGATGTTCTGATCAAGCTGGAACACGATCGCAGCGCCTAAGCCCAGCGCGCCAAAAAACATCAGGCCATTGATAAAATTTTGCCCAGGCAAGGCAAAACGCTTTTCAATCAGACCTTGTAATTTAGCGAATGCAATTAAAGAGCCGGAAAAACTAACTGCCCCAATCAGGGCACCAATGACTGCCAGAACTGCAACGATCAATGGAAAATTGTGCGCTGCAGCCTCCATCATTGCCACTTGACCCGACTGAGCAGCCGCAGCGTGTTCTTGCGAAGCCCTGAACAATTCCACCGCGCCAATCGCCGCCGCCGAACCGCCGCCCATACCGTTATAAAGCGCCACCATCTGCGGCATATCGGTCATCGCGACTTTCTTGCCGCTGTACCACGCAATTGCGGTTCCAATGACAATCCCGGCGATCATCCAGGTTTGATTGTGTAAGCCGGGATAGAAAAACGTTGCGATGGTGGCAACCACCATGCCCCAACCGGCCCAAACGATGCCGCTTTTCGCAGTCACCGGTGAACTCATGCGCTTGAGGCCCAGAATAAATAGCGCCGCCGCTGCGAAATAAGCCAGTTGCACAAATAAGGTAATATTCATTACTTAGCCCCTTGCGTTTTAGCAGCCGGCTTCTTGCTCGACTTAAACATTTCCAGCATGCGCTCAGTCACCACATAGCCACCTGCCGCA
>JAYTAO010000044.1:0-2169 GCA_043737435.1 Rhodanobacteraceae bacterium
AATGACAGCGAAAACTCGCCAGCCTTGACACTCACTGGAACCGCAACGGGGGTATTAACGTTTCCCGCTAAAGATGTATTTATGTCGGTTAACGGGGAGCCAGTGGATCGCGCCATCGTGGCTAGTTACGCAAATGAACGCGGTTTTGATCTTAACGACCCGGCGCAGCTTAAAATCGCGACTGAAAAAGTCGCTGAGTTTGTCGCAGTGGCGCAAGCCGCGCGGCAAGATCCATACAGTGAGACACCCGAGTACGCGTTAAATCAGCTCAAGGTGGCGGCAAGCGTGTATGTCAAGTATTTGTCCAGCACACCGAAATTCACAGATGCCGAAGTCCAGGCGCACTTTGCTGCACAAATCGCCGCCACCGGCGGTATGCAGTTAAACGTCCAACAGATTATTGTGAACCAAGTCTTGGCGACGCAAACGGTGCAGGCCGCGCTTGCCAGTGGCAAGCCTTTCAGCGCGGTCATGACCGAATTACGCGGCACGCCGGGCGTACTTGAAGCCAAGGAATTAGGCTGGATTACCGTGCTTTCCTTGCCCCAACCCTTGCGGGCGCCCACGCTGGCACTTGCAAAAGGCGGGTTTAACGAAACACCGATCAGCCTGGGCGAGATGTCCTATTTTCTCAACGTCACAGAAACCAAACCGCTGGCTACGCCCAATTTTGCGGACGTAAAAGAAGGTATGCGCACTGCTATGGAGCAAACTCGAGCGGAATTATTGATTGACAAAATCAATGCACAGCGCAAGGTCGAACTCCGTTAATCTTCGCCGACAACCCAATATTTGGCTAGCCGAGCGCTTCAGGCATGGATGAATCGATCAACCCTACGCGACTTGCACGATGTTTTAATGCCAGCACAGCATGTGTAGTGATTGTGCGCGCGCGTGATTTAGCGATAGTTGACGTCAATTCGGCCTTTGAAGCCTGCACCGGCGTTGCGCGCGCGGAGATTGTCGGACGTAACAGTGAGAGTTTCGGTATTTGGCAAAACCCGGAACACCGAAGGCTTATTATTGCCGAGCTATCAGAATGCAATCGCTTAGTGAGCAAAGCGGTTAGTTTTAATGCTGCGAGCCAACAGTTCGCCGATGGTTTTTTGAGTGTTGAGCCGTTTCATTTTGCCGGTGAAGCGTTCTTCCTTTTTATTACGCAAGACGTACGATTTTATCCAAACGTCGAGGAAGCATTGGTACGCCCCATGGCGAACAATCGCGACCTCTTCGAAAATGCGGTGGCTTTGGATCAAGCGCGTATCGAGTCCGATCGTTTAAAAGAGCGCTATCGCATCGTCGTGGAACATTCGCGTGAGGGCGTCTACATAGTCCAAAACGGCGTCATTATTTTCGCTAACCCGGCATTGGTGCGGGAGTTGGGTTATCCCTTAGACGAACTTATTGGCGTCAACTACACCGTTGTTTTGGTGGATCCTCGCGATCAAGATTTTATGCGCGAGCGAATCGCGCTGCGCGCTGCGGGTGGCGTGCCAGCCAGCACCTATGAAATTCGTGTGATTCGCAAAGATGGCGCTTCGCGATTATTTTCGGTGCGTGCAGATGCTTTAACCTTGGGCGACGGCGTCGCAATCACCGGCACGATGCGTGACATCACCGACGAGCGGGCGAACGAAGACAAGCTAGCGCGCGCTGAAGCGCGTTACCGCAAGCTGTTCGAGAATGCTGCCGTTGGCATGTTTCAAACGGACCGCGACGGCAATTTAAACGAAGCCAATGCCGCATTGCTGCACATGTTCGGCTTTGCCAGCTTTGAGATGATGCGCAGTAACTTCATTAATTTATTACCTACAATTGCAGATGCTAGAGATCGTGAACTGATCCAAGGTGCGATGCAATCGGGTGTGGCTTTAGAAAATATTGAAACCCGGCTGATTCACCGCGATGGTCACGAGTTTTGGGTGTCCATGTCGATGCGCTCGGCGCAGCGCGATGAAGGCACGCGAAAGTCCGCGCTGGCAGAGTACAGTGATGAATTAATCTCAATTGAAGGCAGCATGCAGGATATTTCCGCGCGCCGTTTAGCGGAGCTGCAGCTTAAATTTCAAGCCAATCACGACAGCTTAACCCGATTGCCGAATCGCTCGCGCTTCGAGGCAATCTTGGGAGAGTATTTCGAACGCCTGCGTCACCCCACTCAGCGGCAGC
>JAYTAO010000045.1:0-2169 GCA_043737435.1 Rhodanobacteraceae bacterium
GATAGCAGGCAATGCCCTCCGCCAACACCGCATCGCGATCATGCGCGGGTGCAGGGCGCTTGACGTAAAAGCCGCCTTTAGCACCGACCGGCACAATCACAGTATTTTTGACTTGCTGCGCCTTCACCAAGCCCAGCACTTCGGTGCGGAAATCCTCACGCCGATCTGACCAACGCAGGCCACCGCGCGCGACTTTGCCAAAGCGTAGATGCACGCCTTCTACGCGCGGGCTATAGACAAAAATTTCGCGATACGGCACCGGTTTAGGCAACTCGGGCACCTTGCTGCTATCGAGCTTGAAGCTCATATAACTCTTAAAGTGCGCGCCCTCTTTTTGATAGGCGTTGGTGCGCAAACTGGCGCCCATCAGCTGCACAAAAGCACGCAGGATCCGATCTTCATCCAAGCTTTGCACATCATTGAGCAAGGTATTAATTGCCGTAGCGGCAGCGTTGATTTGGTGCGCGCGCGAATGAATTGCTTCGGCAACTAAACCCGCGACAAAATTGGGATGCGCTTTTGTTTGCGCTTCGGTCATCAACGCGTCTAAGTCATGCTTTAGCGCTTTGCGGTGATCGTTTGTTTGCGTACTGCGGCTTGGATCAAACTTCGCTTCAAACAGCTCCACCAACAACCTTGCGATCATTGGCTGGCTATTCATTGCCCGCTCAATGTAGGCCTGACTGAAACTAAGCTTGGTCTGCAATAAGTATTTGCAATAAGCCCGCAACACGCTGACTTGGCGCGCGGTTAGGCCCGCCGCTAGCACCAGCTTGTTAAAGCCGTCATTTTCCACCTGCCCACGCCAAGCGGCTTCAAAGGCTTGCGCAAACGGTTCTCGCAAAGTTTCCACGTCCAAGGCTTGGGCGTTATTCGGCTCGACTTCAAACTCTTGAATCCAAACGTTCTGGCCGGCACCTTCTTTGGCACCGGGCAGCATCATCTCGTAAGGGTGCTCACGTAACACGCGCAAGCCCATGTTTTCTAACAGCGGCAAGGCATCCGAAAGCGCAATCGTGTGGCCAAATTTGAACAGCTTAAAACGTAAGCTGCCTTCCGATTTTTTACGACTGCGATACAGCGACAAGCGCATGTCGTCCATGGTTTTAAGGGCCGCCGCATTTTCGACATCGCTGGCCGCGACAAAGGGCGTGATGTCTTCAATGTAGCCCGCAGGCAAGGCTTTGCCATATTTATTGGCCAGCTTGAAACCTTTTTCTTCGCCGTGCTTTTGCACCAAGATATCGCGCAGCTCGTCCTGCCAATTGCGCACGATTTGTCGCAGTTTACTTTCCAGCTCAGCCAGATCGATCTCAGGCCTTTCACCGGCTTTCGGACGCACCACCACATGCAAGCGCGCCAACACACTTTCGGAAACCTGCACCGAGGAATCCAGCCGTTCGCCATGTAGCGCCCGCTTGAGCATTTGTTCGACGCGTTCGCGAATATCGGCGTTAAATCGGTCCCGGGGAATAAATGCGAGGCAGGAAATCGAACGGCCAAAGCGATCACGTCGCACAAATAACTTGGTGCGCTGACGCTCTTGCAAATTCAATATGCCAATCGCCAACTCGGTCAGTTCCGCAGGCGAAGCTTGAAACAATTCATCGCGCGGCAAGCCTTCTAAAACATGCAATAACGCTTTGCCGCTATGCCCAACTGGATTTAAACCGGAGCGGATTTGCACATCCGCAATTTTTTTGCGCAACAGCGGAATCAACCATGGGTGCGTGCTCATCGCACTAGAGGTGTACATGCCCAAGAAGCGTTGTTCGGATACCGCTTGCCCGGCGGCATCAAAAGTCAGCACGCCGATGTAATCCATATACCCAGGGTGATGCACGGTTGAGCGGGCATTGGTTTTACTCAACACCACCAGCTCTGCAGTATCGCCTTTGGGCAAGTCACGCGCAGCAAGGCTTGCGGTCGGGCGCGCGCTCAGTTTGGACTCATCCGCGCGCAGCATGCCCAGGCCTGAGCCCGGAACCGCTTTCAAGACCTCGGTGCCGCCTTCACTCGCGGCGGCATACTCACGATAGCCCAACATCGTAAAGTGATCCGCCGCCAGCCAGCTTAAAAACTCTGCCGCTTCATTCACGACCGCGGCGTCATGCGGCGAGTGCCGCGTCGGCAATTCGGCAGCAATCGCAAGGGCTTTGTTGCGCATTG
>JAYTAO010000046.1:0-5498 GCA_043737435.1 Rhodanobacteraceae bacterium
CAACTGCTTCACAGGTAATTTTAGATTCGCTGGATGGCAACTCGCAAAAATTGGATGGCGGTGCGATGTTTGGTAACGCGCCGCGGGCAATGTGGGAAAAATGGCTGCCGCCAGATGCGGATAATCGTGTGCCCCTTGCTTGTCGATGCCTTTTGGCGCGCGGTTTAAATGGCAGAACTGTGCTATTTGAGACCGGCATCGGTGCTTTCTTTGAGCCAAAAATGCGAGAGCGTTTTGGCGTGGTGGAGGTCAATCACTGTTTGTTGGATGCACTTGCCGCGATGGGTTTGTCGGACGCCGATATCGACGTCGTCGTACTCAGTCATTTACATTTTGACCACGCCGGTGGATTGCTGGCCGCATGGGAAGAGGGTATGCCGGCGCGACTATTATTTCCCAACGCGACATTTGTGGTCTCCGAGGCCTGTTGGCAGCGGGCGCTTTCGCCACACGCGCGTGATCGCGCCTCATTTATTGCTGAGCTGCAGCCGCTGCTGGAACGCTCTGGGCGGTTGGAATTAGTTCATGGCGCACATACCCCGGCACTGGGCGATTCGGTGCGTTTTCACTACAGCGATGGCCACACACCGGGATTAATGCTGGCGGAGATTTGTGGTGAAAACGATCTTGGCGGCATTGTTTTCTGTGCTGACTTAATCCCAGGCGCGCCTTGGGTGCACGTGCCAGTCACCATGGGCTACGATCGGTTTCCCGAATTATTAGTGGATGAAAAGCGCGCGTTTTTGGCCGATAAAGTAGCGCGTAAGGTGCGATTGTTCTTTACCCACGATCCAAAAATTGCGAGTGCGGCGGTAGTTTCCGAACACGGAAAATTTGTGATCAACAGTCCCGCTGCGAAGCTTTGTGCTTTGAATTTGGCGTATTGAGCGCTTTGTATTAGCATCATAAAAGCCTTAAAGACGCCGCACAAAATTGCAGAATTGATCGTGGGAAAAGTCCTGGTCGCGCGCTACACTTGTAACCTTAGCTCTACTCAAGGACAGGCATGTACTATCCGCAACAGCAACAGCAAGCGCGCAGCGGTGGCCGAGGCGGTTTCGGTATGCTGCGATTATTGCCACTGGTGTTTTTTGGTTTGTACATGGGCTATTACTATCTAAGTCACCGCGAAGTTGTTCCGGTGACCGGACGCAAACAGCTTGTTGATATAAGTCGCGAACAAGAAGCGGCCTTGGGCTATCAGTCCTACCAAGAAATTTTGCAAAACGAGCATATAGTCACAACCGGTGATGCACCGAAAATGGTGCAGGCAATTGCGACGCGATTGATTCGTGCGGTGCAACAATTTCCAGGTGCTGATCCAGGTTTTGAGTGGGAAGCCAATGTCATAGAGTCGGAGCAAGCCAATGCGTTCGCGCTGCCGGGCGGTAAAATTGCGGTATACACCGGCATTTTTCCGGTGGCTGCCAATGCCGATGGTCTAGCCGTGGTGATGGGCCATGAAATTGCGCACGCAGTTGCTCGACACGGCGCAGAGCGCATGGCGTACCAAAAGTTGGTGCAAATCGGCTCGATGGCAGCAGGCGTTTCGCTCGGTGATATGAGTCCTGAAGCACGCCAAGCAGTTATGGGAGCATTAGGCGCAGGGGCAAAATTTGGCGTGCTGTTGCCCTTTTCGCGTGATCACGAATCTGAAGCCGACGAGATGGGGCTGTATTTCGCCGCCGCTGCCTGCTTTGATCCGAGGGAAGCACCAAAACTCTGGGAGCGAATGGCAGCGCTCGGTGGCGCCCGCCCGCCCGAATTTGCCAGCACACACCCGAGCAATGAGCGCAGAATTGACGATTTAAATCGCTGGATGCCCAAGGCTTTGGAAATTCAGGCGAAGTACTGCAGCGGGCAATCGGCTGAGCGCCAACCATAATCCTAAAAAACGGGGAACAACATGAGTGTTGACGCGAATTTACTTAAAAATTTATATCCACTGGAGTCCCTTCGTCCCGAGCATTTAGAGGCATTGGCACGTGAGGCTTCGGAAGAATATGTGGAGTGTGATCATGTCTTGTTTTCCGCTGGCGATACCGACGAACACACGATCTATTTGCTTGAAGGCGAAGTTCGTGGGGACTATCCCGATGGCCGCACGAAAAGTCAGACCGGCGGCAGTTCCTTGCAGGGGCGTTACGCGGTTGGTGATTTACAACCGCGTCGATTTACCGCAACTGTGCAGTCTGCGCGGGCGCGAGTTGCAAAAATTGATCGTCGATTTTTGGAAAAAGTAATCGCTTGGGATCAAGTGGTTAAAAGTGGCAACGTGAAGCATTTTGACACCAATCCAGAAGGGAATCGATGGGTGTTTCGCTTACTGCAAAGCAAGGCCTTGCGAAAATTACCGGTTGCAAACATTGAGCGACTGTTTACCCGATTTACCGAAATGAACGTCAGAAATGCGCAGACCATTATTCGGGAAGGCGACGATGGCGACTATTTTTATGTATTAAAAGAAGGTGCGGCGGCGGTCAGCCAAATGAACGACGCTGGTGAATCGGTGATTGCCTACTTAGTACGCGGCGACAGTTTTGGTGAAGATGCCCTGTTAAGTAATAACGTGCGCAACGCTACGGTTACTATGATGAAAGACGGTAAATTGATGCGTCTGGCCAAATCAGACTTTTCCGAGTTGCTTAAGCAGCCGGTGGTGGAGTGGCTCACTCCCGGTAAAGCCTCGATTGCGGTGCGGGCGGGCGCGGGGGTAATTGATGTGCGCACCGTTGAAGAATTTAACGAACGCGCCATTAAAGGCTCGGTAAATATGCCGCTCTCTAGATTGCGTGAGTTTGCGGCGGAGCTTGATAAAACCAAGCGCTACATAACCTACTGCAATTCCGGTGAACGCTCGTCCGCTGCGGCTTTTGTGCTCAATAAGTTGGGTTTTGAAGCGGCCGCTCTTCAAGGTGGCTTGAATGCAATGGTGCGGCAAGTGGATCAAACTAAGTCGGGTCTGGCACCGGTTCAGCGGACTTAATTGAATTCAGGTTAAATCTCTCAACACCCAATATCGATCCGCAGTACGCAACTCCGACACACACGCCGTTTTTGTAGGCACTAGGCTCAATGCGCACAGTTTCTGCGGTAATCGCGCTATGGAACGAGAAGCGCCGCTTGCATCAAACCCAGCAAGCGCACGCAAATGTCAAAGTCTCGTGAGCTGCAACACGCGTGAAATGCTCCTACCCTGGGCATGATCGCGGCCACTATTTGTTTGCCCAATTTCGCCGAGGAGAATTCCAGTGCGCTTTGTTCGCGCGCGATTGCTGTCGTTTTTTTCGCTGCTGCTAATTTCTGTTCATGCCGTTGCCGAGGACAGTGCGCCTGCATCTGCTTCAGCGCCGCACGCGAACCCAATGGCTTTGCAATGGCCGCAATGCGCGTGTCCACCTATCGCAAAATCAAGCCCAGCGATTGGGACGAAGTGTGTTTCTACGATCACCCCAGCGGCTACACCCGCGTGCACAGCTCGATGCTGTGGTTGAAGGAAAATCAGGATAATGCGACGGCGAATGGGGTGTTGGATATTAAGTAATCGGCGGTGAGCAAAAAACTAGATCCTATTCATCCCGGAAAGCAATTGCGAGTTGAATTTATGATGTCGCTGGGTTTTTCCAGCAATGCGCTGGCGCGTGCGATTAAAGTAACGCCAGCACGCATCAAAGAAATTGCCCGAGGGCGCAGAGGTATCAGCGCCGATACCCCGCTGCGTTTGGCGCGCTTTTTTGATACTTAGCATCAATTTTGGCTAAATCTAGCGTCCAATTACGATGTGCAGTGCGCTGAAGATATTACGGGCAAGGTGATTGCGGATATTAAGCCGTGGGCGGGAAGTGTGCGGCGCGAGGCGATGGCTTAAGTTATTGGCTGAGGTCGATATTTGGTTCAGCCGTGTCCAGCCAATACCAAGTTAACGCTCTTGCTAATACCTACGTTCGTTTGGTGGAAGCGGCGCTGACCGAGTACAAAATGGGCGCTGTTGCACTGCAGGAGCTTTGGAATGTTCGCGAGCACATTAATTTGGGTGTTGCTAATCGTGCCGTTTCACGTTTGGAAAGCTGCGTGTCAACGAAATTCTATTTGTGAAACTTTGCGCATGGTTGAGAGAGATGGTAAATGTGGCCGCGAAAATTTCTAAATTTGATCTAAGTGATCAGACTGCCCAGAACCCAAAATCGGATCGGGTATCGTTTTTGATTGTTAAACCTAACCCCTAAACCTCAGCAATAACCCCAGGCACCGAAACACCTTTGCTGACAGCATTCCTCCAGTAATGATATCCTGCAGCTATATCCAAAATATCTAGTCTGAATTATGAGCAGCGCGATCACTACTTTATTTCGCAGCAACACCAGCCAGGCCGTGCGACTACCCAAGTCGCTGGAATTGCCGGAGTCGGTCAAAAAAGTGCGCATCACCGCGGTGGGCAACACACGTATCATCGCGCCCGAGTCAGAATCCTGGGCAGTTTGGTTTGATGGCCCTGCGGTCAGCAGTGATTTTATGACGCAAAGGCTACAACCTGACGACCAGCAGCGTGAAGGATTTTAGCTGTGCAGCGCTATCTGCTGGATACCAACATCCTGATTTACACCGTCAAGAATCGACCAAAGCAAGTTCGTGAGCGATTTGAGCAAAACGAAGGCAGCTTGGCGGTGTCCGCAGTGTCGCTAGGAGAACTCGTTTTTGGCGCCGAGCGGTCTGAAAAACCCCAGGAAAATCTGCGCGTGATTGAAGCCCTGATTGCTCGATTGGAGCTGTTGGCTTTCGATGAAGCGGCCGCTTACCATTTCGGCCAGATTCGCGCGGAACTATTCAGGAAAGGCCAGCCTATCGGCCCATTTGACACCATGATCGCTGCGCACGCCCGATCATGTGGTTTGGTGTTGGTAAGCAACAACAGCAAAGAATTTGAGCGCGTATCGGGCCTGCGGGTGGAAAATTGGGTGTGAACTAGATAGCCACGCGCCACGTCAATCAACCCCTAAATCCCCGCAATAACCCCCGCCAACGCCGAAGCCGCCGCCGTCGCGGGGCTTGCCAACACGGTGCGCGCGCCTTTGCCTTGACGGCCCTCAAAATTGCGATTGCTGGTTGATACCGCAAGCTGACCCGGTGCGACTAGATCGCCATTCATCGCGATGCACATCGAGCAACCCGCTTCGCGCCATTCGGCACCGGCATTGAGGAAAATTTGATCTAGACCTTCGGCCTGTGCGTCGCGTTTGATTTGTTCGGACCCTGGCACTACCAGCATGCGCACATTTGGGGCGATTTTTTTGCCTGCTAATACTTGGGCTGCGGCGCGCAGATCACTCAGGCGGGAATTGGTGCAGCTGCCGATAAACACGACGTCCACCTTGGTGCCAGCGATCGGCTTGTTTGCCGTTAAACCCATGTAAGCTAACGATTTTTCGTTTTCAGCGCCGCCCGGAAGCGGTGCGTTTAGCGTGGTGACTTGGCCAGGATTAGTGCCGTAGGTGACGGTC
>JAYTAO010000047.1:0-2163 GCA_043737435.1 Rhodanobacteraceae bacterium
ACTTGCCCAGTGCCGCCATCGCCTGCAATAGCGCCGGAATCTAGCGAATAAACGAAACGCTCGCCGGTAGTAACGTTGCCGTTCTCTTCGATTTTGACGCCGCCGGTCAGAATCACTTTGCTGGCGCTCAAATCGTAATCAATTTTTCGCGCCTGCGCGCGCACTTCTCCGCCGCCATCGCGGGCTTGGCTAATGATGGCAGGACTGCCTTCTAATAACGCCGCCCCGACTTGACCATCCTGGTAAGAAATCGTGCCTTTGTCGGCTTGGATCTTTAGACTGCCTTGCGAAATTCGCACGTTGCCGGTCCAAACTTGCGAACCCGACTTCATCGAACCTTGCCAATGTTCGGCGGTCAAATCCATCGGTGCGGCGCGATCAGTATTTAGCGCGAAAACGTTTTGGCTCAGCAAAACGAGTATCAGCGCGCTAACGCGTGCGGGGTTGGAAAACGGTATGCACATCATGCTCAATCTCGATAACTTGATTAATAAAATCCGCGCGCAATCCGCGCCCGGTTAATCTAGCGCTATTTTGCTGAATTTCGACCGCACCATCGGTAAACGCGCGCTTTTCTTCGCTCAGCAAAGTCAAATCAAGCGTTTTAATGATCGTGATGCGCTCATCAGCGCCCCGGCTTTGCATTTGCACATTGCCATCTAGCAATACGCGCTTGCCTTGATCGTAAACCTGCGCACGATTGGAGGTCATGATCTGGCGCCCGGCATCGTCAGCAAAACGCACCACCCGTGGCGAGATCAAGATTAGGGACTTTTGTACCCGCGCATGCGCCATTTTGGTAGCACTCACGCGCACACGCAGCTTGCCGTCGCCGTCCAAAGCGGAGTAGTCAACCCCCACAAACGCATAATCTACCGGCGGCAAAGTCACCACCCGTTCGCGCTTGGCCTGCTGCTCCAAGCGCTCCAGCACCGTGAACAGCCCGAACGCCAATAGCGTCAGAGCAATTAAGGCGATCCAGCTTCTAAGCGCAACGCCGCGCCGTTGCGTCATGCTTCAAAACCAAACACGTGCAGCACATCTTTCCAGCGGTTTTGTGCCTTCAAAATAAGCTCCGCTACTTCACGCACCGCGCCCATGCCACCGGCTTGAGCGGTGATGTAATCGCAGCGTTCGCGCAATTCCGGCGCGCCGTTCGGCACGGTGATTTTGAGCCCAGCATTCTTCATGGCCGGCCAGTCTTGCAAATCATCGCCCATAAAGGCCACTTGCTCGGGCTTAAGCTTCATGAGCTCGATCAGCTTCAACAGACGGCTGCCTTTGTCGCGCTCGCCCTGAAATACGCGCACGATGCCCAGCTCTTGCATACGTTGATTGACCACCACACTTTGACGCGCACTAATAATAGCTACTTCAACGCCCGCTTCTTTCAACGCTTTTAGGCCTAGACCATCATGCACGTGGAAAGTCTTGACCTCGCGCTGATCACTCATCAGCATAATTTTGCCATCGGTGAGCACGCCATCTACATCAAACGCAGCCAGTTTAATTTGCTCTAGTTTTTCTTTCAGTTTTTGCACCATTACTACACAACCCGCGCACGCAGCAAATCGTAGAAGTTTAACGCACCCACCAACGCGCCGGTTTGATCAACGACAAGTAGCGCGCTGATCTTGTGCCGTTCCATTAAGCGTGCGGCTTCAATCGCCAGTTTGTCGGCGCCAATAGTTTTGCCGCCGCGCGTCATTATGTTTTCGACCTGGACGCTGCGCAGATCAATTTCGGCATCATCCACCGCGCGGCGCAAATCGCCGTCGGTAAATACGCCAATCAGCTGAGCGTTAGCATCAACGACCGCGGTTAAGCCCAGATTTTTACGCGTCATCTCCATCAGCGCTTCGGTAACAGTGGCAGTGCCGAGTACTTTTGGCAATTCTGTGCCGGTATGCATCACATCGCTGATATGGACCAATAACCTGCGGCCTAGCGAACCCGCCGGGTGGCTGGCGGCAAAATCGTCACTGGTAAAGCCGCGCGCTTCTAAAAGTGCGATGGCCAATGCGTCGCCCATGACTAACGCCGCAGTGGTGCTGGCGGTGGGTGCCAAGCCGAGTGGGCACGCTTCCCGGCTCACGGAAACGTCCAGGTGCGCATCGGCCAATTTCGCTAAAGAAGACGTGATATTGCCGCTCATCGCGATTA
>JAYTAO010000048.1:0-13265 GCA_043737435.1 Rhodanobacteraceae bacterium
GCAACCAGCGTTCGCAAAGTGCGCCAGAGTGCCTCGCGCGCCTGGATATCCAGCCCCACGGTAGGCTCATCTAAAAATAGAATTTCGACCTTGGCGCAGATAGCCAACGCGAACTGCACACGCCGTTGCTGCCCGCCAGATAGCTTTCCGTAGCTGCGCTGCAATAAATCGGCGATGCCCGCCATCGCGCAAAGCTCGTTCAAATTACGCGGATGCGGGTAATAGCTTTGCGTTAAAGCAATTAATTCCGCCACGCGCAAGGTTTCTGGCAGCTCAGTACTTTGCAACATCACGCCTATGCGTTGGCGCGCCGCACGGTTTCGCGGCGGGCTTCCAAACAAACTGACTTGCCCGGAATCGGCTTCAATCAAATTTAATAACAACGACACCGCCGTGGTTTTGCCTGCGCCGTTGGGTCCCAACAAAGCCAAAATCTGCCCGGCGTTGACGGTTAAATTCAAGCCCTGAAGCGCGACAAGATTGCCGTATCGCTTCGCCACATTGTCCAGCCGCGCCAAGGGTATTAAGCTATTTGTTGCATCGCACATGAGTGTTGTCTCCATGGGCGCAGTTTGGGCCTCACTGAAAAAGCCAGTCAGTGAATTGTGTCAGCAATGCCGGATGACATTTGTCAGCATATTGCTGCAGTTTTTTTGTTGATGCACGCCAAGCGGGCTAGACTCCGCCCATGAACCCATCTTTTTTGAATGCTGCACCTGTGCAACCCCCCACACTAATCGAACGCGACGCTGCGCGACTCTGGCACCCCTGCACGCAACAATCTGATCATGAGTGGCTGCCGATGTTGCCGATTGTCCGTGCGCAAGGGGCATATTTGTATGACGTGCACGGCAAGCCGTATTTGGACGCGATAAGTTCGTGGTGGACGTGTCTGCTTGGGCATCGCCACCCGCACATTGTAACCGCGCTGAAAGACCAACTAGACACCTTAGATCACGTGATCTTTGGCGGCTGCACGCATGAGCCTGCGGTAGCGCTAGCGGAAAAGCTGTGTGCGCTGACTGGGATGGATCGCGTTTTTTACGCCGATGTTGGCTCGGCTGCGGTGGAAGTGGCGCTAAAAATGAGCTTTCACTATTGGCAAAATATTGGGCAGCCGAAAAAAGTGCGCTTTGTCTGTTTGTCGGGCAGTTATCACGGCGAAACTTTGGGTGCGCTGTCGGTCACGGATGTTGCGCTGTATCGCAAAACCTACGGGCCGATCTTGCTAGAGCCGATTATTGTGCCTTCACCAGATGCCTATCATGCAGCACCCGGCGTGTCGGCGCGCGATTTTGCGCTCACGCAGGCGGATCAGCTAGAGCAACTTTTGGCGGCGCGCGCGAATGAAATTTGCGCGCTGATTTTGGAGCCTCTCGTGCAGTGCGCGGGCGGTATGCGTATGTACCATCCGGTTTATTTAGAGCGCGCGCGCGCCGCGTGCAGCCGCTATGGCGTGCATTTAATTGCCGACGAGATTGCGGTGGGCTTTGGCCGCACCGGGACAATGTTTGCCATTAATCAAGCGGGAATTCATGCGGATTTCTTGCTGTTGGGCAAAGGCCTTACTGGCGGCGTGTTGCCACTGGCGGCGGTGTTGACGACGGATTTGGTTTATCAAGCCTTTTATGCCAGCTATGCCAGCCAGCGCGCGTTTTTGCATTCGCATAGCTTTACCGGCAACCCACTAGTTTGCCGCGCCGCGTTAGCGACGTTGGAGGCGCTTGCGGCTGAGGACACATTGAACAAAAACCGCGCGCTGCAATTAACGATGGCAACCGCGCTCGCGCCGCTTTGCGATCATCCAAACGTCGCGGAGGTTCGGCAGACCGGCATGATTTTGGCGATTGAGCTGGTTGAAGATAAAGCCAGCCGCGGCGCCTTTGATTGGCGCGAGCGCCGCGGTCTGCGTGTCTATCAACACGGTTTGACGCGCGGCGCATTGCTGCGCCCGCTCGGTAATGTCGTGTATTTGATGCCGCCGTACTGCATCACCGGCGATGAGATTGAGCATTTAGCAAACGTGATCACGGAAGGAATTGCCCTTGCCGTTGCCTGAGTCTAGGCGCAGCGAACACGGCAAAAGCGCGTCTGCGCCGCTGCAATTGCCGCTACCGCTGCTGGTTCTCGATGCCGCCGGCGTGGCGCAATCACAGCGCTTTGGCGATGTCTATGCCAGCCGCGCCGGTGCTGCAGCGCAAGCGCACGATGTCTATTTGACCGGCGTGGGTTTGCCCGGCCGTTGGCAGCGGCAAGAGCTGCATACGATTTTGGAATTAGGTTTTGGCTTAGGCGGTAATTTTTTAACCACGCTCAATGCTTGGCGCAATGATCTAAATGCGTGCGCGCAGCTTGACTACATAGCGATTGAAGGCTTTCCCATCACCGCCGCAGATTTCGCGAAATTGAACCCAAATCGCCATCCCATGATTGCTGAGCTGGCTAGCCGCTGGCCACAGTCTGACCCTGACTCTGGGCCGAAGCCCGGCTTTCACTGCATCGAATTTGAGCATGGTCGGGTACGGCTAATTATGGTGTTTTGGGATGTGCTTAAGGCATTGGTCGAGCTCAATATCCATGCCGATAGCGTCTATTTGGATGGTTTTTCCCCCGCAAAAAACCCGGAAATGTGGAGCAAAGCGGTATTGACGGGTGTGCGGCGTTTGCTCAAGCCTGGTGCCAGGCTGGCAAGCTACAGCGTCGCGGGTGCTTTGCGCACGGATTTAGCCGGGCTGGGCTTTAGCGTTGCGCGGATGCCTGGATTTGCTGAGAAAAAGCAACGCTTGGAAGCAACACTGCCGATCGCGCCGCCCGTCATGCGAGTGGAACAGCCGAAATCGATTGCGATTATCGGCGCGGGTATAGTCGGTTTAGCGCTGGCAGAAAAGCTGTGCCAAGTTGGCTTCGAAGTCACCTTGTTTGAGCGCGGCGGTGCGCCAGGCGCAGGTGCCAGCGGCGTACCGGCGGCGCTGGTGCATCCGCCCTCGGGTGCGGCAGACAGTTTCGAGTTTGGAATTCAAAGCCACGCACATCGCTATGCCATGCAACGCATTGCAGCGCTGACTGCGGCCGGTTTTGATGCCGGGTTTACACCCTTAAAAATATTCGAGCAGCGCAAGAACGGCCGCACTTTAAACCATCTTGAGGGCGGCTGGTTGCGCCCCGCAAACTTGCTTAATGCCCTGGAAACAACGGCAATAAACACCGGAAAACTTACGCTGCTGCGCCATACCTGCGTGCAACGCCTGCGCCCGAATGGCTTGGGTGCGACGCTGCAATTCGATGGTCAAAGCCAACATTTTGAGGCCGTCATTGTCTGCAACGGCATTGCTGCCGCCGAATTACTGCCGAAGTTGGCGCTACGCCCGGTCACCGGCCAAGTCGAGTTGCTACGCAGCCAAGCGCTACCACACATCGCGCAGGCCTATTGTGGGCAAAGCAATATTATTCCAATGACGTCAGCACTTTGGTGCGTAGGCAATAGCTATGAACGTGGCGTCATTGCAGACCAGCCCAATGCCGCGATCCGCGCCCAGCTTTTGCAGAGCGCGGGCGTGGTATTAAATGACCCCGAATTCACGCGCTTCGATGCCAGCTGCAGTTCTTGGGTGGGCACGCGCGTCGAATCGAACTTGCGCCTGCCCTTGATCGGCGCGCTATATCCGGGCGTTTGGCTCAATACCGCGCACTCGAGTAAAGGTTTTATTACCGCATTTTTTGCGGCGGAAATTATTAGCGCGGCAATTTCCGGGCGCGCGCATTCGATCCCGGCGCGTTTAATCTGGGCGGTGGCTTTGGCTGGGCGGGCGGAGAAGATTTGAGGTGAAATTTGGTCAACCGATTCCTATCGGCGTTCGGACATTTTTGCTAGCGTAGCAATTCGCCGAAGGTGCATACATTGCAAAACCGAAAAGAAGGCTTGAAAAGCGTAAGCTAAATCCTCAGCTCTTGGGCATTCAGCACACTTCAGGCAACCGCCATGGCCACCAGCCCCGTATTGCAAATCAAGGCGTTAGGCGCTAAGTGGGAACCGCTAGATCCATTTTTGTTTTGTGTGCATCACGATGACGACTACCCGGCCGGATGGACGCTTGGAAAAGCCTGCAGGTTAGGTTACTTCCGATTCTTGGGTCAAAGTTCAAGAGATCGTGCGCGAAGACTGGAACCAGCGAATTCGTCGAGTTACAGCCAACCTTGCTGGCGCGCCAGCCGGTAGGCCTCAACGCGATTGCTGGCATTGAGCTTGCCGATGGCTTCGCTCAAATAATTGCGCACGGTGCCGCCAGACAAGTGCAGTTGCAGGCCAATGGCATGGGTCGTTAAGCCCTCACCGGCTAAGCGCAGCACCGCGCGTTCGCGCTCACTGAGCGGATCAGCCTCCCCTGCCCACGCATCCAATGCTAATTCTGGCGCGATAATGCGGGCGCCGGCATAGACATCACGCAGTGCAACGCTAAGCTTTTCTACCGGCATTTCTTTCAACAAATAGCCGCGCACTCCAGCATCCAGGGCGCGCCGCAAGTAGCCGGTGCGGGCAAAAGTCGTGACGATCACCACGCGCGTCGGACTTGCTTCTAATTTCAGTGCTGCGGCGATATCCAAGCCACTCAATACCGGCATTTCGATGTCGGTCAACAAAATGTCCGGCTGCAGCGCGCGCACAAGTTCGAGCGCACGCGCGCCATCGCTAGCATCGCCGACAACGGTGATATCACGCTCAAGCTCTAACAGCGCAATCAATGCGCCACGCAGCAGGGCTTGGTCTTCTGCCAACACGATCCGCATAGTCAAGCCGCCTTTGCGCTCAAAAGATCACTGTTTTTGTCCGCGTCAGTTAGCGCCTGTGCGTTATTTTGCGTGCACGGCAAACAGGCGAATAACGCGATGCCCGCGCTTAGCGTGTTGCTATCAATGCGTAGATCGCCGCCTAACGCGCGCAAACGTTCCCGCATTCCCATAATGCCGTTGCCGGGAGTGGGCAGCGCACCATGACCGTCATCGCGCACGATCAGTATAATTTGCTCGTCTAGCCGCAGCTGAATTTCAACTTCCTGCGCTTTTGCGTGGCGCAAAATGTTGGTGACGGCTTCCCGCAGCACCAAACCGAACGCCTGTGCCTGCGCAGGCGTAAGGGCAATGAAAGCGATGTCTAGCCGCACAGCTAAACCCGCGCTCAATAAAGTGACGCGCGCGTTCGCCAGCTCTGCGGAAAATTCCGTCGTGCGCATGCCGGTAACCGCTTCGCGCACTTGTGCCAAGGAATCACGCGCAATGCGCTCGACTTCGGCAATTTCAATGCCGGCCGCGTTAACGTCGCGCACCAAAAGCTTGCGCGCCAACTCGCTTTTCAGCGCGATCACCGAAAGCGTATGGCCGAGCAAATCGTGCAAGTCCCGACTGATACGCTCGCGCTCAGCATTGCGCGCATGGCGTACCACTTCGTCTCTAGATATGCGTAACTCCTTATTGCGCAGTATTTCGCGGCGGCCAAAAATCGCCCCCATCAGCACCGCAAAGGCAACTAAAACCAGGGGTAATACGCTCATCCAATGGTAGCTGCGCGCAAGCGACAGCAGCACCATTGCGCTTAGTAATGCGGCGCTATACGCAATGGCTTTGCGTGGTTTTTGATGCAGTCCAAGGGCTGCCAAGGCATACACCACGATAGATGCCCCGCCGGGTTGAAAAATCTGTAGGGCAAACCCGATCAAAGCTATTAGCAGCGCCGAGCGCAATGCGGCATCAGACTTTTGCGTGTAATGCTGCCAATAGATCGGCAAAAACACCGCGATCGCCAGTATTGTCGCCAACCAAGCCGAAATATTCCGGTTCGATTGAATGAAAAGCGGTAGCGGCACGAACACCAAATAAACCAAATTCAATTTGCGCCAAGACTCGAAGCTGGCCAGCCCGCTGTCGAAGTTTAAGCTAGGCAGGATTTGACTGGGCAGGATTTGATCGTTGGGGTTTTGCATTGAATCGATTTGATCCGGCCGAGTTTGACTCGCCAGTTCGTCAAAAGTGGCTATTTGGCGGTTCACGATATATCTCCTTTGAAGAAACGTCTTTTCCTCGCTCATTTACTTAGGCGTTGACTCTAATTCAATTTGCCGCGATATGCGCCATAGCGCGCACTAGCGCGGCTGATAGTGTGGGCCCAAAACGTCTCTGGCTTTAGTGCGCGTTGTCAGCAGCACGCGATGACAAATGTCAGCTGCAAACCCGGCTAGAGTCAGACTCATCTGAGCCCATATTCGGATTTAGCCGAATTCAAAGCGCACTAATTTTGCTAACCTAAGGCTTATCAAATAGACCTGAAAGGAATCACGATGGCACGCGGCGTAAACAAAGTAATACTGATCGGCACCTGCGGAGCAGACCCTGAAACGCGATATGGCGCAAACGGCAACGCTATTACCACCTTACGCTTGGCGACCAATGAATCTTGGACGGACAAAGCGACCGGCGAAAAACAAGAGCGCACCGAATGGCACCGCGTCAAACTATTCGGACGCACCGCTGAAATTGCCAGCGAATACCTTCGCAAAGGCAAGTCGGTTTATATTGAAGGCAGGCTGCGCACGGAAAAATATACCGACAAAGACGGCATCGAGCGCTACAGCACCGATATCGTCGGTGATGAGCTGCAATTACTCGGCGGCCCCGGCGAGGGCGGTGGTGAAGCGCGTGAAGGCGCAGCACCACGTCAAGGCGGCTACGCGCCACGCCAGAACGCAGGCGGTGAGCGTCCAGCGCCTCGCGCTGCCGCTCCGGCACAACGTGCACAACCCGCACGCGCCGCAGCACCGCCATCGCAAGATTTTGACGACGAGATTCCTTTCTAAACTCATCGCCTTCGACGCCCTTGCCTAAAATGAGTTGAGCCCGTCCCGCTCTTTGCTGCTGATCCACACCTGTGTGCTGGTGTGGGGTTTTACCGCAGTGCTGGGAAAAATGATTTCGCTCGCCGCACTGCCATTGGTGGCTTGGCGTATGGCGTTGACTAGCGTTTGTTTGTTTTTCATGGCGCGTGCGTGGCGAACGTTAGGCGCTTTTTCCGCGAAGCAATGGGCGCACATGGCGTTCGTCGGTGCCCTCATTGCGTTCCACTGGCTCGCATTTTACGGTTCCGTAAAGCTTGCAAACGCCTCAATCGGCGTTCTGTGCATGGCGCTGGCGCCGATATTTAGCGCGCTTTTGGCACCGTTCTTGTCCAAAAGCGCGTTCAGTTGGCGCAATTTACTGCTAGGTCTTAGCGTGTTGCCAGGCATGTTGTTGGTGGTCGGCGGTATTGACGGCCGCTTCTATTTTGGCCTTGCCGTAGGCGCGCTTTCCGCGCTACTTGCTGCCGCATTTGGGCTAATTAACAAAGAACTAGTGGCAGAAATTGACGCGCTGACTTTAAGTTTTGTTGAAATGAGCATTGGCGGTGCGCTAATGTGGCTGCTAGTTTTTTACAACTCCGCTAGTTTCGCGGTGCCCATGCCAAGCTCTGCAGATTGGCCTAATTTACTGATCTTCGCAGTGCTGTGCACGGCGCTTCCTTTTGCATTGTCGAATATTGCGCTAAAACAAATCAGCGCGTTTTCCGCGCAATTTGCGATCAATCTGGAGCCGATTTATGGAATTGTATTTGCCGCTTGGTTATTGCATGAAACTAAGCAGCTGACCCCGCAGTTCTATATCGGTGCAGCGGTAATATTGCTAGCGGTCTTTGCACAAGCTTTTATCAGCGTAAAAGTGCGAAGGGATGACGCGGCGTGAAATAAATCACTACCTGGTTCTGCCCATGGCCATGCCCGATCCACAGGCGTAAAAAAGCCCTCAATATTGAGGGCTTTTATAGTCAAACTTAAGCGTTAGATGTCAGCTAAAGCGACGAACTGCGAGTGCGCCGAACAAGCCTAGACCCATCAACAATGCTAATGCACTCCAAAGGCCCAGAGTTGGCGTCGGCACGAGCACGATTGGTGCGCCTGCGGTCAAGTTATAGACCACGGGTTGTGCCACACCTTGTATTGCGCAGCTCAAGGTTCCGGTACCGGGAGCCGCTGCGCTAACCGTGAAGGTTGTGCTGGCGCCCGGAGCGATGGTTTGCGTGGTCGTTGGGCTGACGGTAAAACCAGCGCCCGAGACCGTGCAAGTAACTGTGCCAGGCGAGGTTGCTGCAGCGGCGTTGTTAAACACAAAAGACTGAGTTGAAGGCAAAGTGAATGATACTGCGCCTGCGGGTATAACTGGGGTGATGTTTGGTGCGCCCACTGCTGGACATGCAGTTGGAATAGCGCCAAATACTTGTCCAACTGGCGTGGTGGAAGCAGCAACAAAGGCCGCCGTGGTGGTATTAAATGACCCGTACGCGAATGTGGTCGTTGTGGCATCGCCGGTGGTCAACCAGCCATAAAGTGTGCCGTCTTGGTTATCAAAATCGATGCTTTGAAAAAATCCCGCGCCAAGTTGCTGATAATTTCCCACCACGGTTGCGGCGGCGGTGGTTCGGTTCAACGTAGATAACACACTTCCTGGCGCTGCCGCAGCGGGCGTAATCGCAAAAATTTGACCCGTGCAATTAATGGCAATGTCAATTGAAGAAAAAGTGGTGCCAATTTGTCCGATTAGAGTAGCCACGCCAGTAGCCGCGTTGACGCTAAACAATCGTGTCGCAACAGCCGGTTCGCGTGCCGTAATAAAAATCTCGTTGCTGACCGGATCCACTGCCATTCCGAGCGGGTTGGCAGCGCCCAAACCAGTTAGAGGGGTGACAGTCCCCGCGACGCCGGTAGTGGTATTGATCGATCCAATGCCATTAACCGTGCCTGGAATATTTGGGTTAGCGCGGGTTAAAACAAAAAGCGTGTTGCGATCTGCGGAAAAGTCCGTGCCGACAGCGCCAAAAGACGTCCCGCCTACGCGCGTGCGGGTACCATAGTTGTTGAGCGGGTGGCGTGACAGCCCGGATGGGAGTGCAACCGTGTCTGCAGAGAACTCGACATGGATAGTCGCCAAATCAGTCGGCGCGCGGGAGAGCAATTCCGAATTACCGTTGATTGCCGCGCACACGGACAACATTCCGTCTACGGAGTTAACACGCCCTGCGACTGTTCCTGTTGGGCAACTTTGGGCAAACAAACCGTGCGAGGCGAAAACTAACGCTAGCGGGCCGAGAACGCTGACGACTTTCATAGAAATACATCCTTTGATAGGGGTGAAGATAATAGTTGAGAAAAATTGGAGTGGCTGATGTTAGGGCTGGAAGAGCGTATCAAAAAAATAGACCATTTTGTGTGTTCCGTAATTCGCGCGCAGATGAAGAGAGCTAAATTTTAGCGTTCCAAATGACCAGCCCACTATACAAGCGTAGTTTCTTCTCATCAGAAAAACAAAATCCGAAATTACTTTTGCAATGCAAAAACGCCGCAAAAGCGGCGTTTAGAAAATCTAAAGAGGGCGAAATTATTAAGCAGCCAGCCCGCGGATCGCAGCGGTGAGGCGGCTCTTGTGACGTGCGGCCTTGTTTTTGCTCAAATAACCCTTGTCGCCGTTGCGGTCTAATACAGGCACTGCAATCTTATAGGCGGCTTCAGCAGCAGCGACGTCTTTAGCATCGATGGCTTTGACGACGTTTTTAATCGCGGTACGAATCATGGATCGCATGCCGACGTTGTGCGCATTGCGCTTAACAGCTTGTTTGGCGCGTTTTTTCGCCGACTTAATATTGGCCACAGGGCTCTCCGAGCTTGGACTTTAAAGAAACTATGCTTCGCTTTGGCGATATCGGCGTTACCGATGCACCGGCTGACATGGAAAAAGAGGCGGGAAGATAAGCCTCAGGCCCGCGACAGTCAAGCTGCCGCAGGCCATTTGTTCAGTGATAAGCCTGCTTTTGCCAGCGATTTCGCACGCTACCAGTGCACGCCGCGCATCAGTGTGGCGAAGGCCACTTGTTCACTGCTTGCGGGTTCTTCTGAATTGGCCTTTTGGCCTTTAGCTGCCGCAGAATCAGGGAACAGATTAAATGCGGTATTCATCAGCACCTGATACATAGTCGGAACCGTTAAATGCGCCATTTCGGCAAAAATACCGGTTCGTGTTGCGATGCGTTGTGGTCGCTCAATTACCGCTTTCACTACCAAATCGGCGGCTTCGTCGGCGCTCAATGTCGGGACGCTGTCATACATTTTGGTGGGGCCAATCATCGGTGTGCGCACCAGCGGCATATTGATGATCGTAAAATGGATGTTTTTGTCCGAAAATTCGCTTGCCGCGCAGCGGCTAAACGCATCTAAGGCGGCTTTGGACGCGACGTAGGCGGAAAAGCGCGGCGCATTGGTCAGCACACCAATCGAGCTAATGTTGATCACGTGCCCACGGCGTTTTGCGGTCATGCCGGGCAAAAAGCCCATAATTAAACGCAAGCTGCCAAAGTAATTGAGCTGCATGGTGCGTTCAAAGTCATGAAAGCGGTCATACGACAGCGCAATGGAACGTCGAATCGAGCGGCCGGCATTGTTGACTAAAATATCGACGCCGCCATGTTGGGTGGTAATCTGCTGTACCAACGCATCGCAGCTGGCGATATCAGCCAAATCGGCAGTGTAGGTGAAAACCTGCGCGCCCTTGTGGCCCGCTTCGATCTCGGCCTTGGCTTTGACCAAATCATCTTCGCCGCGTGCGCAAATCAATACTTTCGCGCCCGCTGCCGCCATTTTATGCGCACTGGCAAGGCCGATACCCGACGAGCCGCCGGTGATCAACACCACACGGTTCTTCACTTTTCCGGTAAGCGAGCGGTCAATGAATAGATCCGGGTCAAGATGGCGTTCCCAATAATCCCAAAGCCGCCAAGCATACGTTTCCAGTGCAGGCACTTTGATGCCGGTACCTTTCAACACGCGCTCGGTATCACGCGAATCAAACCGTGTCGGATAGTTGAAAAATTTCAGCACATCCGCAGGAATGCCTAGGCTTTTTAAAACGTTATGTGTGATACGCCGCACCGGCGGCAACATGCCGATGGCATTGCGCACCGCGCCTGGAATGAAGCTAAAAATGCGCGCGTCAATGCGCATCGTCATGCTCGGCGCGTGTCCAGCATTGGCAAAGATATTCAATAGCTCGCCCACGCGTTTAGGCGCAGGGTCGGTCAAATGGAAACACTGCCCGTCCAGCCCTTTTTCATGCGCAATATGATCCATGGCATCGACAATAAAATCGACCGGCACCACATTAATCCGCCCACCTTCAAAGCCCAGCATGGGCATCCACGGCGGCAGAATTTGCCGCATGCGCTTTAACAGCGTGAAGAAATAGTACGGGCCATCGATTTTGTCGATCTCACCGGTTTTTGAATGGCCAACCACCATCGCTGGGCGATAAATACGAAACGGGCGATTGCATTCTTTGCGCACTATGCCTTCCGAGTCGTGCTTAGTGCGAAAATACGGGTGATCAAGATTTTCTGCTTCTTCAAACATATCTTCGCGAAACATGCCCGAGTAGAGGCCAGCCGCAGCAATGGAGGAGGTGTGATGAAAAATGCCGGCTTTGATCACGTCGGCAAATTCCACGGTATTGCGCGTGCCATCAATATTCGCAGCCTCTTGGCTTGCGGCATCAGCTGACAGATCGTAAACCGCTGCCAAGTGGAATAAGTGCTTGATTTTGCCCTTCATTTCCGCCATCTGCTCGGCGCTAATACCCAGCTTGGCTTTGGTCAAATCACCCCAAACCGGCACAATACGCGCGGCATGCTCTGGAAAGCGCTCTTTCAGTTCTTCGACTTTGGCCTTGGAGGCTTTGCGCGCCAAAACGTAAATTGTGCCGCGCCGCGCCAGCAGCTTTTCCATAAGGAAGCGCCCAATAAAACCTGTTGCACCTGTGACGAAATAGCTCATAAAAAATGGCCCCTTGCTGGACAGCTCATGGTTGGATCGCTCATGGAATACCTTCCCCAAAATTGGATGACGTAAAAGCTAAGCCTGGCAAAAGTGCGCAGCGATTTACTAGCTTGGTCGCTGCGGCAGCGCTTAGAGCCTTCGCCCTAACGATAGCCGCACTAGCGGTTCGCGCCAAGTACTAATGTGCGCAGCGCGAAAAGTTTTTCGCAATTAGGCTGTTGCCAGCCGCGCTTGGCTTATCCATATGGAGTGTCAAACAAAGATTTTTGTAAAAATCATGTTTGACCATCTTTAGAGGCGCATGTTAATAAGTGTGGTTTAACGCCGCGCGTACTTGCGGCAAAATTCCACGCAAATATTGCAAGTTTCGATTTATCAACAGGAGTTACCCATGTCAGAGCTTGAAGCCCAATTCAAAACCGCCGCCGAAGCGGTAAAAACTTTGCCGGAGAAGCCAGAAAACGACATGCTCCTGCGTCTGTACGGGCTGTATAAACAGGGCAGTGAAGGTGATGTGACCGGTGCGAAGCCAGGTTTTTTTGACTTCAAAGGCGTTGCCAAATACGACGCCTGGGAAAAGCTCAAAGGCACCGCCACCGAGAAAGCGATGGAGGATTACATCAAATTGGTCAAGCGTCTTGGTGGTAAAGTCTAAAGACTAGGCAAAAATGAACTGCGTTCTTGCCATTTGAATCAACTTGCTTTAATTCGTACCGGCCTGGGAGGGCTTCAATGGCAGCTGCGCCAACCAAAACGCGTGATCGAATCCTGACGATTAGTCTGGAGATGTTTAACGCTCAAGGCGAACCGAACGTTACGACCAACCATATTGCTGACGAATTAGAGATCAGTCCCGGCAACTTGTACTACCACTTTCGCAACAAAGACGACATTGTCGAGCATTTATTCACCGCCTTTGAGCTGCGCATGGATAAAGCGCTGACCGCGCCAGAAACGCGCTTGGCGAATTTGGAAGACTTGTGGCTACAGATGCATCTTATTTTCGAGTGCATTTGGGATTACCGTTTTGTCTATCGGGATTTGGTCGATTTACTGAGCCGCAATCGCAAGCTCAAGATGCACTTCAGTCGCATCCTCAAGCGCGGCCATGAAAGCATAGTCGGCGTTTGCAAAGGCTTGGTCGAGTCCGGCGTGATGGCTGCCTCTCCGAATGAAATTGAAGCGGTCGGCCAACATATTTTGTTAGCCGCAACTTTTTGGCTCAACTTTCAGCACATTCGCCCAGCAATCAGCACCGCAAAGACTGATCAGGCAGATCTGGGGCGCGGCGCTTATTTGGTAATGATGCTGCTGGCACCGTATCTGCGCCCGGCCGAGCGCGCGCATTTGAATAAATTGGCTGAGCAA
>JAYTAO010000049.1:0-5456 GCA_043737435.1 Rhodanobacteraceae bacterium
CATTGGTTTTGCGCGGATTTTGAACAAGATTTAGGACGACATTGGATAATTTTATTAGCCGCGATTGCGGCTGGGGGTGTTGGGTTTGGAATTGTTTTGCCTTGGGTTTTAAGCGGATTTGACTGAAAAATGTGGGGATGCCAGCGGTTTTTAAGGGCGCTGGCATTTTGGATTTTAAAGGTGGGTGTCCTCGTGCTTCAGGTTTTAAGCGGATTTGACTGCAAAAATGTGGGGATGCCAGCGGTTTTTAGGGCGCTGGCATTTTGGTTGATAAAGATGGATGTCCTCGTGCTTTTTGCTCGTGCTTTTTGCTTCCCCTTGAAGGGCCGCGATTGCGATATGTAAGGCATCACGGTCGCTGTTGGCAGGAACCGCTTTTGCGGCTAATAATTCACCGGCCAGAGTTTGCGCGTTTAGGCTGATTCCTACGACAGGAAGTGCTGCAACCGCATTGAGCCTTTGCGACGCCGCTTCGGGATGTCCAGCCGAGATTTCTTCGATCACCAGCACCGAGATATAAGCATCGTAGTGGCGTGGCTTGTTTTGCCACCAGTCTGCCGTAATGGCCTGACGACTGGCAGTGATCAAATCGCGGCTGGTCTGTGCCGTTAGGTAACTGACGACCGATGACTCAATGTAGACAGATGCGCTCATTTTCGAAGGATACGCCGAATCGTCACTCCAACCGAACCAAAACCGCATCCGCCTCCACAAACTCCCCAACTTTCGCCCGCATCTCAGCAATTTTTCCCGCACGCGGCGCTTTTAGACTGAGCTCCATTTTCATCGCTTCCATCACCAGCAGCTCGGCGCCTTCTGCGACTTCTGCGCCGACTTCGGCGCGTACCGAAACAATGCGGCCCGGCATCGGGGCGCGCACGGCGTCGGCTTTGGCGGCGGTGGTTTTTTCGAAGGCGTAGGCGGGTTTGCGTTTGAGCAAATAGCGGCGGCTACCGTCGTGTATTTCTAGGCTGTCGTCAAATGCTGCTATGCGAAAGCGAGCGCTGCGGCCGTCGAGTTTTAGGCTCAACATATCCGCTTGCATCACCGCGTCGGTGGCAATCAAGGTCATCGAGCCTATGCCCAGTTCGGCGCGTTTGGCGTTGCCGTGTGCTGCCACTTCTCGGCGTTCGCCGCGGTAGTCAAAAGCCAGCACGCGCTTACCAAAATGGCCGATGCGCCAGGAATCGCTGAGCGCCCAGGGGCTGTGCGCGTCGTTGCCGCAGGCTACCGCTGGCTCCAATAACGCATAGCTTGCCGCTGCCGCCAAAACGCTGGTGGGCGGCAAAATTGCCGGGGTGTAAACCTGATCCAGGGCGCGATCTAGGTAGCCGGTGTCGATTTTGGCGTCAATAAAATCGCTGTGGCGAATCAATACTTCTAAAAAATCGACATTGGATTTAATGCCGCCAATTTCGGTGTGCATGAGTGCGGTTTTCAACGCCGCCACGGCCTGCGCGCGATCAGGGGCGTGCACAATCAGCTTGGCAATCATCGGGTCGTAAAACACGCTGACGACATCGTTTTCCGCCACACCCGAGTCAATACGCGCAGCCACTTCTGGGAAGCGCAAACGCGTTAGTTTGCCGGTGGCGGGTAAGAACCCGGACTCTGGATCTTCGGCATAAATGCGTACTTCAATGGCGTGGCCTTGGCTAATCAGCTGTTCTTGCTGCCACGGCAACACCGCACCGCTGGCCACGCGCAGCTGCCATTCCACCAAATCTAATCCCAAACAAGCTTCGGTGACCGGGTGCTCGACCTGCAGGCGGGTGTTGATTTCCATAAAGTAAAAACCGCCATCGGCACCGACAATGAACTCCACCGTGCCCGCGCCGACGTAATCAATCGCGTGCCCGGCCAGCACGGCGGCCCTCCCCATGCTGGCGCGCAGCTCGGGCGTCATAATTGGCGAGGGCGATTCCTCGACAATTTTTTGGAAGCGTCGCTGCACCGAGCATTCGCGCTCATTCAAATGCAGCACAGTGCCGTGCGTGTCGCCAAAAATTTGCAGCTCGATGTGGCGCGGGGTTTCGATGTAGCGCTCCAGCAAGACGCGATCCCGGCCAAACGCATTTTTCGCTTCACGCTGGCAGGATTCCAAATTCGCCATGAAATCGCCTGCACTGCGCACCACGCGCATGCCTTTGCCGCCGCCACCGTGTGCGGCTTTGATCATTAGCGGGAAGCCCACGCGCCCGGCCTGGTCCATCAACACTGCCGGATCTTGATCGCTGCCTTCATAGCCCGGCACCACCGGCACGCCAGCGGCGCGCATCAATTCCTTAGCGCCGGCCTTGCTGCCCATTTTGCGCATGCTAGCCGAGCGTGGCCCAATAAATACCAAGCCAGCTTGTTCCACGGCATCTGCAAATTCCGCGTTTTCGCTTAAAAATCCAAAGCCCGGATGGATCGCTTGCGCGCCATTGTCCAGCGCGGCTTGAATAATTTTGTTTCCCAGCAAATAGCTTTCTGCAGGCCGTGAACCGCCGATGTGGACGGCGACATCGCTGAGCTTGACGTGTTGCGCGTTGGCATCGCTATCGGAATAAACCGCAACCGCGCGCACGCCCAGCTTGCGGCAGGTGCGCACAATTCTGCAGGCGATTTCGCCACGATTGGCGATCAGGATCGTATGGAACATGGCGCCGCCACAGGAAAGATCAGAAGGGTGCTGAGTCTGGCTTATCTTTTCGGTGTGGGCAAATACAGGTAGGGAATTACGCCAGCCACGGATTAATCACTGGCACTGCTAAACTTTCAAAATCTTTCACGTTGCGCGTGACGATCGTCAGCCTATGTACCAGGGCGGTCGCGGCAAGCAGGCTGTCGATCACTGGCAATGGTTGTCCGGCAGTTGCGCATAAGCGGCCCCATTGATCCGCAACCGCTTAATTAATGGCTAACAATCGATTTTGATAAAACGCCGGTAGCTCAAGTTCTAACCAGTCCAAAAGGCTGGTGCGTAGGCTGGCATTCTTCGCACTTTCCGCACCTTTGCGGATTTCACCCAGGCTTAAAACACTTAGAAACATCGCGCGCGATGGGCGTTTACTAAACCACTGCGCCACCATTGGGCTGGGTGTGCGACGGCGTAATTCTGATAAGCAGTTGGTGTCGATGAGATAGCTCAAAATTCATTCGCCCACGTTAACCCTTGATCGCGCTGAAATTCGATTTCATCCAAGCCAAGAAATGGCGAGCGCTGCATAAACACAAGCAGGGACTCATCGTTATTCGACAATTGCTCAAATAATTCGTGCGAAATCACCATGGCAACGGCTTTGCCATGCACGGTAATTTCCTGTGGCCCTTCGTGCTGCGCACGTTTGACTACGTCTGAGAAGTGCGCTTTCGCAGTTTGAAGTTGCCATATGCCCATTGCGAAACCCGTATTCTGACTAGACTAGTTAGAAAATAGGCGGAAGTGGCGGTTTTGCCAATATGCCTTCTACCGACGACTGCTAGGACACCCCTGACGACTGTTAGGACACCCTGTTTTTATCAGGCTCTTATCGCCTTCGGCAAACGCAACACCCGAGTCCCAGTCAAGCGATCCTGCAGCGCCACCCGGTCAATATCAAACAGCGCCCACAGCAAGCCCAGCACGCCAAAGCCCAGCAAGGTCGCCACGAAAAATCGCAGCAGCGCGGTGGCTAAATTCACGCGTTTACCGGCTAGATCGCTCAGCAATAGCCGCCACGCGAACATTCCTACCGTTTGCCCACTGCGCAGCCAGCAGTAGCAAAAATAGCTGGCTAACACCGCCAATAAATATAGCTCGAACCAAACCGTGCCGGGCGCAATCGCTTTTTGCGTGAACAACATCGCGACTGCAGTAGCTAAAAACAAAATAGCCGCCACAATCAAAGACTCATACACCAGCGCCATGGCGCGCGGCAACACGCCTGCTAACTCAAGCGCAACTTGTTTTCCGTTTCGCTCACCCGAGACTTGTTTTCCGTGTCGCTCGCGCGAGACTTCATTTTTAACTGTCAATGCCCAATCCCAAAAAAACCGCGAAGGCCATGATGCTAGCAGCCGGATCCGATGCCACGCCAGATGCGGCTGAGATCACCGCGCGCCCCGCCGATTTGGCAATGATTGACAGCTTTTTAGATCGTTACTGGGGCGAAACCGGTGCTAGCGCGAACACCTTAGCCAGCTATCGATTGGATCTGATTATTTTTGCGCGCTGGTTGAGCGCGAATTCTTTGCCGCATTTGGCCGAGGTAACGCGCGCGCAAATCCTGGATTTTTTGGCGTATCGCAGCTCGGGCGGCAAAAGTGCGCGCACCAGCGCGCGCACGCTGTCGACGCTCAAGACCTTTTACGGCCAGCGGGTGGCGTATGCGCAGCAGGCGGAAAACCCGACCAGCTTAGTCAGCGGACCAAAACTTCCGCGCTCCTTGCCGAAAGCGCTGAGCGAGCGCGAAATTGTCGAGTTAATCGCCGCACCCGATCTAACTACGCCCGCGGGTTTGCGTGATAAGGCGATGATCGAGCTGATGTATGCCACCGGTTTGCGCGTAACCGAGCTGGTCACACTCAAGGGCGAGCAGATCAATCTGCGTCAAGGGGTCTTGCGGGTGATGGGCAAAGGCTCTAAAGAGCGTTTGGTGCCGATGGGCGAGCACGCGGTGGAGTGGATTGAGCGCTACTTAGCCGAAGCCAGGGCGGAGTTGGCGCCCGGCACAAAGTCGGCGGCGTTATTTGTGACCGCGCGCGGCGAAGCGATGACGCGCCAAGCGTTCTGGTATTTGATTAAACGCTACGCCTTACGCGCCGGTGTGCGCAGCCTGTCCCCGCACGTATTGCGGCATTCTTTTGCCACGCATTTATTGAATCACGGCGCGGATTTGCGGGTGGTGCAGCTGTTGCTGGGCCACGTCGATTTGTCCACCACGCAAATCTACACCTACATTGCGCGGGAGAATTTGAAGAAGCTGCATGCGTTGCATCATCCGCGCGGGTGAAACGCTTATGCCGCTAGCCGCTTCACGTCCAGTTGCTTACGTTGGCCGACAAAAATGCCCACCAAACGCCCAACCACAATCAACGAATATAGCCAGGCCACCCCGCCTGCGGCTCAGCCGCATTTGCGCCAGCTGCAAACCATTCTCCAAAACGTGGCACCGAATGCGCAAGAGGTGATCAAGTGGGGCTCGCCATTTTTTGTTGAGCCACGATTTATGTTCGCATTTTCCGCACGCAAAGCCCACATGAGTTTCGCGCCGACACCGCCAGCGTTAAAGGCATTTCGTGTCAAGTTAGCTGGCTTTGAAACAACCAAAAACTAGCTAAAGCTTCCCCTTGCCAAGCCGCTGTCGGAGGCGCTAATTCGCAAAATCGCCGAGTACCAAGTGCAGGCAGTGGCGGAGCGTGCAAGCGATTCCTTCTGGTAATTCGTGCTGTGGTCTAGGCCTACGGCTTTTTCGCCGTCTTAGCTTTGAGCT
>JAYTAO010000050.1:0-5451 GCA_043737435.1 Rhodanobacteraceae bacterium
AAAATGGTGGTCTTTATTCAACGAATTTTGCAGCAGCTCCCAACCATTCGTGCCACCAGTGGCTTTGATTTTTTGAACTCGCCAGAGCGCGCCTTCTCGCGTCTGCTTGCCGCCATTTGGCCGAATGCATGAGCGGCATGTTGGTTGTGATGGGCGTTTGCGCCGAAAGTGCTTTGCTTGCGCGGCGAGGAGCTGAAGCGGCACCGGGGCGTGGAAATGTGCAAGCGTTCTGGCAAAACGATCAAGCCGCTTTGTTGTATCAGGGTTCGGATGTTGAGCACGAATTCTGCGTCACAGATCGCTATGTCTGTATCGTTTTAGGGTGGCCTTATCAATTTGATAATGTTTTAAATCAGTCCAAACGGCTGAGTGCCAGGGCATTTATTCAACAATTCGCGAATTATCAGGCATTCGAAGCCGAGAAGATCTTTGGTCAATATACGATTGCGCTGTTTTGCCGACGTCAATCCCAGTTGTACGTTGCACGCGACCTATTTGGCAGTTTGCCACTGCACTGGACACAAACCGCCTGGGGAAGCGTGCACGCCTGCGATATTCGGCAGATTTCCGCGATGCTCAGTGCCCCGCTTACGCTAAGCATTGTTGCTCTGAGGGCATATCAGCGGGATCTTTTACTGCCGTCGGGCTCTGATTTATATATTGGAATACATCAGCACGCGCCGGGTACTTGCGCAAGTTTTAATGCTCAGGGTGCAATTGATCAAGCTGCAGCGTTGAGCCCGAAGATGCTTTTGCATGGGTTTTCCAGTCAAATGTCGCCGCCCGACGCGTTAGCGCAACTCCTGACAGCTCTGGCAAATTCAGTTGAAATGTGTCGAGCCCGCGCGAAATCAGCAGTAAGTCTCAGCGGCGGCATGGATTCCACACTGATCATCTTGTCTGCGATGGCGTCTGCAAAAAGCGCGGGTGGTCATGCGCCACCAGGTGTTTCATGCGTTTTTCCAGGTCTTAGATGCGATGAATCGACAAAAATTTCGCATCTCACGCACGCAATGCAAATTGAAAATGCAACGATCACTTGCCTTGAACCTAGGTTTTCGCACTGGCAACTAAGGCTTTTTGCTGCGACTGACTATGTGCCATTTCCGGCCGGACAGATTGGTTTGCAAGTAGCACAAATGGCTAAACATATAGGTTGCGAGCAATTGTTGGATGGGAATGGGGGTGATGAACTGTTTGACTGGAACATTCTGGATTTGGCGCAAATGGCAACGCATGGTAGGGATTATCGCCAACTTTTCTGCGCCTTTTCAAAAGCTGGATCTGGGCCATACGTTTTGGCTCTTCGACATCTAATCAAGCGATTATTTTTGGCGCGATGGCGCCAACCGGCGCGAGATCCTTTGGCGGTTTGTCTAAAAATGCTTAGTCCGTCACTAAACCGCGCTTTCTATTTGGCTGCTGAGCAAGTGGCGAGTAGCGTCGGTATTGAGCTATACAATCCGTTGCGCGATCTTCGACTGCTGAAACTGTTAGTGCCGTGGATGCCGAGCGCGGCGTTTCAGTCGGGTAATCGTCGTGGCTTGCAATCTGAAGCTGTGTTTCAACTTTCGGGTGGTAGCATCCGCCTAAGTCGCGACAAAAAGGTCAATTTTGACGAGTTTTCCCAAGTTCACTTTAACGCGGCGGATAGTGCTGGTCTGCCGGATTTAGGGCCTGGGAAACTCACAAATTTTGCCGGATTGATGCCGAAATTTCTAAAATACAAAGTCGAAGTTGAAGGGGTTTTATTCAAGTGACGAACGAAAGCATGCCGGAATTGTCCGGGCAAAATAAGTTGACGGGCAGAAATGATGAGGTTTTGCGTGCAGCCGTGCAAAGTGTGCAATCGGCGTTAGATAGTGGCGCGATGACTTTTACTGAGCTTGACGATGTGGGGGCTATTTTGATGCTGTCCCAGCACGATGAAATGCTTACCATCAATGTCACAGCCGCATGGCTTATCGCTAGGCTGCAGCGCGGCATCGACGCTGAAGACGCGGCAAAATTCGCGGCGCATTTTGCCATTCCTATTGACGACGCTGTAGCAGATATTCGGCGATTTTTTTTACAGCTTGCGAAATCGCTAGATTAATTCGGTATAAGTTAACGCAAGCTTTTCAAGCCGTACAACAGGCGCTTGAAATGTAGGCTAAACAAGCTGCGCTTAACGGGATAACGCGCCTGCATGTAGGCTTTGGGGGGGAACGCTTGAAACCAAAGAAATTTGAATTTAGCGACTATCGGCCGTGGCGTGATAATTGGCCACCAAAGCTCCGAGCTTTTAAAACGACATTCAAGCGCGTGCAGCAATGGATCCTCGGCATTAAATTTTCCCAGCGGCTCGGACAACAGTGCCATACCAAAGAGCTTTTCAGCTTCACTGAGGGCAAATTGCAAAACCGCCAACGTCTGAGTTGTACTGGCAAGCGCCACCAGTTGCTGCTGTTGGAGTTGCGAAAACCCACGCGTGATCAGAGCTAGGTCTAGTAAGGCCAAGTAGGATCTCTGCGCTGGATGATCAGAGCAATAGTTGAGCGCGCAGTGCAAAGCGCAAAAACAGTCATTCATCCGGAGCGCATGAAAGCAGCCAAAATCAACTTTCACGGCGCTGTCGAAGAGGGATTGAAAGTCAAACTTCTGATAAAGGGCAAAGTTGTTCCCTAATTCCCAATGCAAATCAATTTCTACAGTTTTTCCAGAAACTATTTTGCGATAGCTAGCTTGGCCGCAGATTGTTTGAAATACGTTCGCCGATGTCGCCCTAAAACCAAATGCCGATAGCGCATCGTGCGCCGCTATTCGGCGTTCTGGCGCGACCAAGAGATCGTGATCGGTGCTGCGTCTTAAAGCCGGGTCCGGGTAGAACGCGCGTCCGTAGGCGGCACCTTTGACAACTAATGCGGCTACACCTGCGCAATTAAGTGCGCTCAGGATATCCGCAAGAATGCTTTCGTTAGCGCTGGGCTGATGCTTATCCTGTAATTGCGACGCTAGCTTTAGAAGTGCGGTTGATGCATTTGCGGGCATGGCGGCGGCGTTAGATTGACCCGCTAAAGTGGCGCTGTAGGGTAGCGCCAGCCGGTGTTCAATCAATTGCTGGACAATTGCAGTCGGGTTTTTGCTCAATGCCCCAAGCGTACGCATGAGGTTAGGGAAACTCGCGCGCATAAATTCGTCAGTATCCGAGAAGCGTGATGCGACAAGTGTGCCTGTAGCATCTGTGCCTGAAGCATCTGTGTCTGCAGCTATAGTTTGGCTGGTCATGGTTGTGCTAACTATGCTCTAACACAGGTTTCAGCACGGTGCACGCAAATTAGACCCAGGAAATGGAATGCAGGTAAAACTAGCTGCAATGTCCGCGCGCTCATCAAGTATCACGCCAAACAAACTACTCCACGCATGTGCCTCTAGGTGGCCTGTACTACTGCGCTTTACGCCGACATAAAGTTGCGCGGGCAATCCACAGCGCCTAGCCCACCACACCAGCGTAATTGCACGAGCCAAACATTGCGTATTTGGAACGAAGCGGGCAACTGCGCGAATGCGGTTAGCTCGATCAAGCCACGCGATTAAAGATGGTTCCCGCAAGCTGACATCGGCAACCTGGTTATATTCGGGTACTAACCAACGTGCCGTGCGATGTGCACCGAAGCTCGCAAGCATGGAACGGACAAACAGTAGTCGAACCACACAATGAAGCGCCAGATAAAAGCGCATAAATTCTCAGCACCAAAGAATGAATCCGTACCATGATAGCGAATCTTTAGCGGCGGTTCGCGGCTTTGCGCTTAGTCTTTACAAATAGCTCTACGCGGTCAAGCATATAGGCTGAAGAAATTAAAGAAACGTTTGGGTGTTCGCTACCAAAGTTGTTCCTTTTTCATTTGATGCGCCTGACGGTCTATAAAAATCTGTGCAGCGTCAATACCTTTGCTTTTTAATATGTGATTACGTACCGCCGCTTCAACTAAAACGGCCAAATTTCGGCCCGGGGCCACAGGAATGGTCAGCTTTGGCACCTTAACATCCAAAATTTCTCGATTGCCAGCGTCGCCAAAAAGGCGCGTCGTGCCTTCTGCAACATGATCATGTTTTTCTGGGCGCAGGTGGATGATTAGACGCAAGTACTTATTTTTCTTAACCGCCGTGTCGCCAAACATCTCGCGCACATTCAAAACACCGATACCACGAACTTCCAAACAATCTTGCAATACATCTGGGCAAGTGCCGTCGATAACGTCGGGCGCAATCAAGGTGAATTCAGGGGCGTCATCGGCAATCAAGCGATGGCCTCGCGTAATCAGCTCCAAAGCCAATTCGCTTTTTCCTACACCTGCTTCACCAGTGATCAGCACGCCTATAGAATAGACTTCTAAAAATACCCCGTGCAGCGTGCTGCGCTTGGCCAGCGCGCGGGCGAGCGTATATTGCAAAAACGTGAGAAGTTCATGGCCACTGCGCCCGGAACTCCAAACCGGTAACTCGGCATCCACGCATAGCGCCAACAGATCTTCTGGTACGGGTTGCTTCCGCGTAAAAACCAACACTGAAGGGCGTGATTCGGCAATTTTTTGTAGCGTGCCGAGGCGAACCTTTGGTGCCAGTGAGTCCAAATAAGCCAACTCTTCCGTGCCAATAATTTGCACTTTGTTAGAGTGAATCAAATTTAGATAGCTGACCAACGTGGGGCGACGAAAACTAGCCTCCGGTGGATCAATTTTGCCAGTTTGACCTGTCGCTGGGTCGGTAATCCAAGCTAGCTCCAAACGCTGATGCACGGCATCAAATAATGCGCCTACCGTTATCGATTCAATTTCACTCATATGGTTCTATCCATTTTGGTTGCGTGAGCAAACAAATCGACGGGCATGTGTTTGCGTGAGCAAACGGATCAGCGGGCACGTGTTTACGGAGGAAAAGATGCAAATTAATTTCAGTTCTTGAGTGCCTGCTGGCATGTCAACTAAAAAGCCACCAGCAGGCATCGTTCAAGGATTAATGCGCTTATTCAACGGTCGCTTTTTCACCGCGGTGGTGATTGGAAACGCGTTCTTTGTGTTTACGAATCTGTCCATCGAGTTTGTCGATGAGGCCATCAATCGCGGCGTAGGCATCTTTGCCTTCAGCTTCTGCGTGGAAGGTCTTACCAGTCACGTTTAATGTTGCTTCGGCGCATTGCGCCAGTTTTTCAACACCTAAAATGACATGCACTGAAAGCAGTTGGTCAAAGTGGCGCGCCAAGCGTTCAAACTTGGTTTTGACGTAATCGCGCATCGGGGTTGTGACTTCAACTTGACGTCCGGTGACGGTCAGCTCCATGGTTACTCTCCTTTGTTTCTACGCCACAGCAACGACTGTGGCAAACGCGCCAAATCGGCGCACGAACAAGGCCAGTGCCGCGCCTTGAATGGCTTGCTGCAAATATTCCGAAATCTGGATCTCCTAAGC
>JAYTAO010000051.1:0-13198 GCA_043737435.1 Rhodanobacteraceae bacterium
GCGCGGGCGCTGCAATTTCCAGCAGCACCGTGTTGACCAACACCGTTTCGCCATCGTTGGCACACCACTGCATAGTTGCGTCGGGGGCGAAATGCAAAAACGTCGCCTCAGCCCAAGGCCGGCCTGCCAGCACAAAATTTTGCCGTGCAGTGATTTTGGCAAGCCCTGGCTGCGTCGCTGGAATCAGCTCGCCGTTAATATCGCCAGGTCCGATATCTTCGGCGATTGCGTTTTCGACATTGCGCGCTAGAGCCGCACGCTCACGTTCATTCAGTTGCATGTTCGGGACTTAATGATGATTGCCAATACAGGTCTAAATGTGATCGCCGATTGAGCCTTCCGGAACAGCGTCGGTTTGCGCCTCGGCAACGTATTCTACCGGTGCGGCGGCGCTGCTTTTTAAACGCTCAACAATGGCGTCGAGCGCGCGGTCAAATAGTGGCACGTCTTCTAAAATTTCCGCCGAGCCAGCGCGCAACTCCGTCGCCAAGCCCCAAACGGTTTTATCGCCGACTTTCAAACCTTTGCGGTTGACGAATAAATATTTCGCGCTAATCGGGCTAATCCACGACAACTTGGCACGTTCAATGTGGCCGGTCTTGTCGCGAAATTCGACCCAAGTTCCGACTTTGATCGCGCGTGCAGTTTCGACGTACGCGTCGTCAAAAACTTCGCCCTCTTCATCGTCTTCCTCGCCTTTTGCCCCCAGCACAATTTCATCAACGAAATTGGTGTCGTCGTTGGCGCTGGCGGGTGGCGTGAATTTCGCCTTTTCTTCGACGATCAGCATGGTGCTTTCATCATCGTCAAAGGTGGGCATCCCCGCTGCGATCTCATCATTGCTACTTTCGCGAGGCACCGGCACTTCTAGCAGCACCGCGTAAAGCTTGTCCAGTTCGGCAATCAAGTGGTTGACATCGGCTTCTTGGTAGGCGACTAAGCTCAAGCCCTGACGCAGCGCTTTTTCTAGCTCTGGCACTAAAGCGCGCAATCGCTGCCGTTCGTCGTCGGTGTCTTTGCGCTGTGCACTCCAAATCAATTCGTCGGCAACGCGCAAAGACGCCTGCCATTGATGCGAATTTTCGCCCTGGCGTAACGAGGTCAATACCAAAACGTTCGCCCAAGGCCGGGTCAGCACATGCCTAATAACTTCCGGCACCGGCTTGCCGTCCATGCGCAGCAAAATTTCCTTCGCCGCTAGTTTACGTGCGGTGTGCAGCTTTTCCCGGCCGCGCGCGGTTTCCGTCGTGCGCTGTTCCGCCACATCCGCGCGTTTTTTGAGGCCCGCGAAAAATTCGACGAAGGACAGATATTCGCGCTCAAAGATGCCGGTATCTTCGTCAAAATCTTTCAGCAAACTTTCCACAATTTGGCGTATACGTTGGAACAATCGATGATCTTTGTCGGATTCTTCGCTCCAGCCCACGCCCGCTTGCGCCAGTTCATCCAATAAACGCCGCGCCGGATGCTCTTTTTTAGCAAAAAGATGCTTGTCTAAAATCGCGACCTTTAAATAGGGAATCTGTAATCGCGCCAATTGCGCTTGAATTTCAGAAGGTAAGTTTTTATCTTGCAAAATGAATTCAAACAGCATGCCGACTAGGTCAATCGTGTCCTCGTCTGCAGCCGTTACCCTGTGATCCGAGCCGCCGATTTTTTCGGCCTGCTGAATCAGTTCACCTTTGATCTGAGCAACTGCCTGTGCGCTCGGAACACCATATCCAAAACCTTGATTTTGCTGATAATTTTGCGGCGCACCCGCTTGATTTTGCAAAATTGAAAGGGCGTTGATTAAATCACTGGCGGAAAGCGTTGGCCCCTGCGCTTGCATGGGCGCTGTGGGTTGAAACGCCGAGTAGCTATTGCTCCCCGCATTGGCATTCACAAAATTCTGCTGGCCGCCATATCCCGCATGGCGTGCAGCGAGTAGGGTGCGCAAGGAATTAAACACCTCTGCCTGCAATGCAGATTCAGGCGACTGCCCGGCGTAATCCCCGGCACCCATGCCGGACATACCCTGGTGTGGCATCCCCATACCGTGCTGAGGTGCGCCCATGCCTTGCGGCATGCCCATGCCGGACATGCCTTGTTGAGGCGAGCCGGTATTGCCAGCAAAATTGCCGCTTGCTACCGCTTGATCGGCGCTCAGGCTATCTTGCGCACCTGCACCGGGCATGTTGTTGTTGCCACCGGGCCTACGTTGCTGCTGTAAACCGCCGTGCCGAAGTTGCGGCAAAACGCCGCCTTCCACTAACTGCTGATTGAGTTCTTCATAGAGCGTATCCAGGCTGCCGACGACGTGTTTGTCAAACAGCTTGAGGATAATGAGCTTGATCGTTTGCATCTCACCATCCAGCTCTTTGAGCGTGCCTTGGAAGGCTTTGATGATGTTTTTGGGTCCAACCGGGTTTTCGTCGTCCCCGATTTTCGCGCCGTTTACCAGTACGCTCAGACGCTGATTCATCGTAAATAGAACGCGCGAAGACTTATTTTCAGCTTTACCGGCCATGCTCGAGCTGGCAAGCGATTCTTCTAGCTCTGCTTCGTCAATTAACGATAGCCCAATTTCCTGTTGTTTTTGCGCATCTAACGCACGTCGGTTCGGTTGTACAAAATCAGCGAAACACCTACTCAAACCATCCTGCGCGGCGCGTTCCATCGCTGGGCGTTTTTTGCGCACCTCGCGCATGCCATCAAAAAAGCGGGTTTGGATCGAGTTATTTTCGGCTTTTTCCGCCATATCAAAAAGCGCGTCATCGACGCCATCGAACATGCCACTGATCATTCCGCCGACGCGCTTGAGCGCGCTGGTGCGCAGGGATTTTATAATTTCGGCAAAACGTTCGTTCGGCGCGCCCGCTTGCAGGGCTTGCCGCTGTTGTAGATCAATGACCTTGTTGGGTTCGTAAGTACTGCTCATTCGTGCATACCTTATAAGCTGCATTGTTCACATCGGCCCTGACGCGCGCGTATCCGATTCAAGAGTAACTGAGTTCTTGAGAATAACAGGGCTAGCGTGCATCGGTTTACAAAGCTAGACAATAAAATGCCTAAAACTGCAGCGAAATTAAGCAAATCGTCCTTCCTATAGACTCGTTAGCCATGGCAACCCGGCAGGTTAAATCGTTTGCCATGGCAAAACTCGAAGAAATTGCAGCTACCCACGTGGGAAGTCTTGAAACTGCAATGTCGCCACACCCTCTTCAGGCAACAGCACTGGGATGCCGTCTTCGATACGGTAGATAATTTTCCCGTCAGTCGTTACTAGCCCCGCCAAAAGTAATCCTGACACGACTTGCGCATCGACATTCACTACGGCACCGGTAGCAATTTCTTTGTTCAATGCCGCCAACTGCTTGGTAGTCAGCGGTACCAGTGGCACTTTGCTTACCGGACAACAAATGATGTCCAGTAGTTTTCGATCAATTGCGGCCATAATGTTCTCAGGGAATTGCTAAGGCGCTAGAATCGCGCGCTTTCGCGCTGCTGGGAAGCCCAAAATGTCCGAAGATGTTAAATCTGCTGGAAATGCCGTTGCAAACAGCGTGGAATCTTGCAACTCAACACTCGTTTGCGTCGGCATCGTCATGGGTTCCAAGAATGATTGGCAGACGCTAAAACCAGCGGCGGATATGCTTGATCGTTTTGGCATCGCTTTCGAAGTACGCGTAGTATCGGCGCACCGAACCCCGGATTTACTGCATGAGTATGGTCGCAGCGCGCGCGCTCGAGGGTTGAAAGTGATTATTGCAGGTGCTGGCGGCGCGGCGCACTTGCCCGGCATGTTGGCAGCGCTAACGCCCTTGCCAGTGTTGGCGGTGCCGGTGCAAAGCAAAACTTTAAACGGCATCGATTCATTGCTGTCAATAGTCTGCATGCCTAGAGGCGTGCCCGTAGCAACTTTTGCAATTGGTGAGGCAGGGGCTGCTAACGCGGCACTAGCCGCAGTTGCGATTTTCGCTCTTACCGATGCACAGTTGGCGAATAAGCTTGACGCATTTCGTGCTGAGCAAACCGCGCAAGTATTGGCACAAGGGGATCCGCGCGTATGAGGGCCAACACACGAGCCAGCGTCGGCATAGTTGGTGGCGGTCAGCTGGCACGGATGTTAGTACTCGCGGGTGCGCGCTTAGGCTTGCGCTTTAAAATCTACGATCCATCGCCCGATGCCTGTGCCGGTGCATTAGCGCCGCTGACCTGCGGAGCCTTCGCTGATGCCAACGCGCTGCTTGCTTTTGCCAGGGATTTGGATGTGCTGACATTTGATTTTGAGAACGTGCCCGCCAGCACATTAGCGGCTTTGGGTCTGGATATTAAGATTGCGCCAAACCCGATCGCACTGGCGATGACGCAAGATCGCTTAAGTGAAAAGCAAGCGTTCACCCAACTGGGAATTCCCGTGGCACCCTATCGTGCGGTGAGCACAAGCAGCGAAATGCAGCAGGCGATAGCGGATTTAGGTACGCCGGGAATTTTGAAAACTCGCACCTTGGGTTATGACGGTAAGGGCCAGACGCGCATCAATTCAATTGCTGGCGCACAGGCGGCATTCGAAAGTTTGGGCTTAAGTCCATGCGTATATGAGCAAATGGTGCCGTTTAGCCGCGAGCTTTCAATCATTGCAGTGCGCGCGCAAAGCGGCGATTTTCGCAGCTATCCATTGACTGAAAACGTGCACGATGCGGGAATTTTGGCGGTCAGTTTGGCACCCGCGCGAGTCAGCGAGGAGCTCAACGATTTAGCGGTGTCGCATGCGCGGAAAGTCGCCGAGCATTTCGACTACATTGGTAGTTTTGCGTTGGAGTTTTTTCAACTTGGCGACAGTTTAGTGCTCAACGAAATGGCGCCGCGCGTGCACAACTGCGGGCATTGGACCATTGAAGGTGCGGAATGTTCGCAGTTTGAAAACCATCTGCGCGCCGTTGCCGATTTACCGCTCGGCAGCACTGCAGTGCGGCAAGCGTCTTTGATGCTCAATTGGGTAGGCGAATTGCCCGATGCCATTGCGCAATTAAGTTGCGCAAATCTAGCTTGGCACGACTATGGAAAATCCGCACGCGCGGCGCGTAAAGTCGGGCACAGCACCCTTTGCGCAGAATCTTTCGAGTTATTATCGGTAAAGTTGGATACGCTTGAACGCGCTGCTTCGACCCGAGCTGGCATGCTGGCGCAAGCGCTGCTTAATCGATATTTGCGGCCTTGAACGCGCTACTGACTAATTTCTTATGAGTGACTGGATCCCCGCTGGCCCTATCAGCGAATTGTTGCCTGGCGAATTTTTAGCAATTGTCGTCGAGGGTGTCATGGCGGCGATCTATAACATTGACGGCGTGCTTTATGCGATTGAAGATGTATGCACGCATGATGGCGGCGAGTTGGCGGGCGGCCCGCTTGTAGGCACGACGGTCGAGTGCATTCGGCATGGTGCGGTATTTGATTTGAAGACCGGAGCGGCGCTGTGCGCACCTGCCTACACCCCGACCGTGACGCTTGAGACAAAAGTCGAAGACGGCATCATTTGGATCCGAGATCCGCGTTTTTGAATGGCGTGCTAGCACACAATAGCTCGCTTTATAATTTTTGCACGCCATCTTAAAATCCTCATCCTGTCGGAGTTCTTCAAATGCGTTCGAATCATTTCCGTCGTCCACTGCCTTTATTCGGCCTGTTCGTGTTGCTTCAGACTGGCGCTGCATGGGGTCAAACTCCGACTTGTACTAACCTTCGCTACGGCACAAATGCGCAAGCGCAGAGCATTGAGCTCGCGCTGCATAGGGGCAGTATTGCCGAGTCGGTTGCGGCTATTGTTTCCGCCCAAGCGACGCGCGGCAAGGATTTGGGCTGCGCTGAGGCGGCTTATGCCGTCACAATTGCGAGTTCTACCGCACCGACGGTGGCAGCGATTCGTACCGCGTGGGCTGAACAAATCATTGCGGCAGAGCAGTCGCTTAATACCTACGACACCTGCCCGGCGATCGGGCACGGCGCGGGTGCTTATGCGCTCGGTGGCTGGACCGCTCGTAACAGCGGGCTGCGCTTTCCAGAAGCTCCCTTGCTTGCCATTGCGGACAACTTTATAGCAACGCAATACGGTGCGGATAAAACGCCTGGAGCCCAGCAAACTTGGGCTGGCTTATACAGCTATGCGCTGCGACTAGGAGTTCCAGAAGACGCTTGCTTAGTTCCTGGCGTGCTCGGTGCTGCGCTAGGCAATGCCTGCGCGCCAGCACCATCAATTTGTAGCACGTATCAAACCGGCCGCTTTAATAACGAGCGCTTTGCAGTCGCTGATTTTGATGCGGCGGCGGGCGTGCGGGATGGTGGCGCAGGCTTCGATCAAGGTTGGGCTGGCGTGATGATGATTGAGGCGGCGCTTGGAAGCTCTGATCGTGCGGCGTCGGCGCGTTATCGACAATCAGCACTTGCCGCAGCCGATTGGGCAATTGCTGAACCCGCCGTGCGCAACCACAACTACACCGCAAAACTGATTTGGCTCTTGGCCGCAGCCTATGACTGGACGGGCGAATCGCGATACCAAAACGCCTTGGTCGACAAATTGGAGCGCAGCTTGTTGCCGAGCTTATTGATGGATCAAAACAGCGATGGCGTGGTCGACAATGTGCCCGGCGTAAAGTTTGCTGAGTTGCGCGCGCCTGCTGCGCGCATCCCAGGCCGTTTGTGGGATGCGCATAACGCACTACCACAATATCAAGCCATGAACGCAATCGCACTGATCGAAGCTTACTCCGCCTTTCGTTCGCGAGGGGACATCTATATGCGTGATCGTGTTAGGCCCTACGCGCTGGCAATATTGGACAATTTAGCCGCGGAATTTCAAGCCGCAGGGGGCAGCGTCGGCGCGACGCAGTCGTTCTATGCTTTTGCATTGGCATTGTGGAAAATCGCCGATCCAGACGGATTGGCCCGGCCGCATTGGGAAAGCGCGCTTTCGCAACTTTGGAATTCGGGCCTGGGTAGCTCGCCGGGGGATAGCAAGACTGCGGCTGCAGCGATAGTGGCGGCGCGCGCCGAGGGTCGAACCTGGCAAACCTACCGCAGCCGCGGTGCGATGAGTGCGAGAACAGTGCCTCTGGACGCGCGCGTCTCGGGGCTATGGTACGACCCATCAAGCAGCGGCGAGGGTCTCAATCTGACACTACTTGCGCCAGACAGAATGATTGCCACATGGTTCACCTACAAAGCCGATGGCAGCGGCGAGCCTTTCTGGCTGATCGCCGACGGCAGCTTTGACGGCAAGCAGTTTAATGCAACAGCTTTCAGCCTGCGTGGCACTCAGTTTGGCATTAATTTCAATAGCGCTGATCTAATTCGGAGCACTTGGGGCACGATAAATATCGAATTTAGCCGGTGTGACACGGCCACGCTAAAATGGAATTCAATAATGTCAGGCTTTGGCACCGGCACGCGAAACTTACGGCTTCTGGCCGGGATTTCTGACCGGGGATGTTGAACCTAAAAACAGCAGTTAACCACTAACTAAGTCTGCCGAAGCTATGAATACACAATGCTCAGGTATGGACTACAGAAAAACAGCCGCTAACGCAGCATGATTAGGAAAGCGCTTAGTTTATGCAGACCTTTGAAAATTTTTTTTCGATCCGGCCATTCGGCTCTAGCGCCTGCGCAATGAAGGTGTATGCTTGTGCAGACGCCGCAACAACCGGGGCGCCGCTATTAGCCGGGGTGTGCATGGACGAGGATGAGTAATAAACGCCGCCTAGCGCCACAAAAGTGCGTTCGGCGGTTTTTTTTCAAAGCTCAGTATTGTAAAAGTAAGACGGATAGACTTTGGTGGACAAGCTCGTATGGAATATTTGACTGAACTCGCGGCACAGTCCCGGCTAAGCCCGGCGCTCAAACGCGGCAGCACTGAAGAAGCGGCAGCCATCACCCGATTTAAACTTTTTTTTTCGGATTTTTCAGCGCAAAAAATCGATGTTTTATTGGATCAAACTTACGCTAACGATGCGTGGTTTAACGACACCTTGAAAACTATTCGTGGCCGTGACCAAGTGCGCAGCTATTTAAAGCACAGCGCTGAAGCGGTGGAAAGTTGCGTTGTTGAGGTTAAAGAAACCTTGAGCAACGAAACCGGGGACTACTACATTCGTTGGCTTATGACGATTCGCTTTAAGCGTTTCAAGAAAGGTCAAGATACCCAAACGATAGGGATAAGCCACGTACGTTTTAACAGCGACGGACTGGTCTGTTTTCACCAAGATTATTGGGACTCAACCGCCGGTATTTTTGAGCATATTCCGCTGCTGGGTTGGATGATTGGCAAAATTAAAGCGCGTTTATGAATCGCCAAATCCAGCAATTTTCTTCGGCTATTGTGTGCACCCTGATCATATCTAGCGCGTGCGCTTTCCCACCCGGTGGCGGTGCGCACGGCGGTGGCCATGGCAAAAACCCTGAGCCGAGTACGGTGCTGCCGTTGAAAGCAAACTTAGCACATGATCTTGCCATTCACGATGGCATTGTCGATGCCGTTACTGGGCCCGCGAAGGCGGCTCTGAGCGTGCGGGTGGTAAAACTCGAGCCAAATTCGGTGGTCGTTGAAATCCAAAACTTGAGTACTGACACCATCAAACTCAGCCTGTATCAGGTGATGCAAGACGGGCGCTACGCGCCGACGTCGAGTTGCCCGCTGAAGCCCGGCACATCTAGTATTGAATCGTGGGCGGAAGTATTTGATGCCATCGGCTTTGGCGAAGTAAAAGTGTTGGCAGCCGATGAAGCTTTGGTGTGTGAATAGCCGGGTTTACCGCGCGCATGACTCGCTAAGCCCACGGCAATCGCCTACCCTTACGCCAGTTCCGTAGGAAACAGACCATGAGCGATTCAACTGCTACACCTATCTTGTCGACTAACCCAAGCGGGCCAATTAAGTCAAAAAAATGGCTACTTCGACTTGTGCTTGGCGTATTCGCGCTGCTGTTTACCGTTAACTTAGTTCTGATGTGGATGTGGAGCCGTGAACCTGAACCCTTTGAGATAGCGACTGTTACGGCCCAGTATGCACCCGTAGCTGGGCAAAAGCCGGTGACCGGTGTCGCGGTGGTTGGCACACTGATTCGCCTAAACGAAGGTCAGTGGAATAAGTCCGGTGGCTACATCAGCAATGACATTGCACCTCCAGGCGTGTTTCTCGACAACATTTCAAATTTTGAATTTGGCGTACTGCAGCAGTTGCGCGATTTAGCCAGCGCATTGCGAAATGACTTTAGCCGCTCGCAAAGTCAGTCGATCGCGGACAAAAATCTGGAGACTGCGCAACCATTGCTGATGTATTCCAATGACCGTTGGATCGTGCCCACCACCGAAGGCAAATACCGCGAAGCCAACAAGGAGTTTACCGCCTATCTTGTGCGCCTTAGCGACCCGAAACAGCCCAGTGCACAGTTTTATGCCCGAGCGGACAATTTGGAAGCGTATTTGCGTTTGGTGGAAAAGCAACTAGGTTCGCTGTCGCAGCGCTTAAGTGCTTCGGTAACGCACACACGGCACGACACCGATTTAGCCAATGATCCGAACGCGACGCAAAGTACGCCCGGGCCTGCAGCCTCAGGTGAACCGATGTTTGTACAAACACCGTGGCGCAAAATTGACGATAATTTTTACGAGGCGCGCGGCGCGGCTTACGCGCTAATCCACATTCTTAAGGCGATTGATGTCGACTTTAAGCCGGTGTTGGATAACAAAAACGCGGAAGTTAGCCTCCAACAAATCATCGCTGAGCTTGAACAAACTCAAGTTCCGATTTGGAGCCCGGTGATTTTGAACGGTGGCGGCTTTGGTTTTTTCCCCAACCACAGCTTAGTGATGGCAAACTATATTTCACGCGCAAGTGCTCAAATTGCTAATTTGCGTTCGCTTCTTGCCAGAGGTTGATGGATGGCTTTGAATTTTCGGCGCGCACGGCTGAGCGATGTGACAAAAATTGTGGCGCTAGTGGAGTCTGCCTATAGAGGTGAAAGCAGTCAGCGCGGCTGGACTACCGAGGCAGATTTACTTGATGGTCAGCGCACCGATGCGGAAGATGTTTCGCGCCTGTTGGCAGCTCCTTCGAGTCAGATTATTTTGGCTTTGGACAAAGATGTCGTTGTCGCCTGTGCACATATTCAAATGCATGAGGATGGCTGCCATTTTGGCATGTTCGCCGTTGTTCCCACATTACAGGGCGCAGGTGTGGGGAAAGCGCTGTTGGCCGAAGGGGAGCGTCGCGCAGTTTTTGATTTTGCCGCGATTGAGATGCGCATGTGGGTGATCTGGATGCGGGAAAGTTTGATCGCATTTTATCAGCGTCGTGGCTACCGTTTGACCGGTGAACGGGAAAATTTTCCTTATGACGACGCTAATTTCGGTTTACCGAAACGCGACGATTTATATTTTGTAGTGCTAAGTAAACCACTTCAATTCGTAAATTGAATACGGCGCTTGAGCAAATGATTGCCAAAACCACGCCGAGCTTAATGATCGAATACACTGGGTTTGAGCCCAGCCAAGCCCGACAAAATCAGCCAAAATTGTTGGGGCTGTTGGAGGAGATTGTCGGAGGCAAAGCAGACTCTTTGGCAGCGCTCTATGACCTTAGCGTTGACGCATTGAAATCTTTAGTGTTGCGGCTGGTACGCAACCACACCGACTGTGACGATGTGCTGAGCGAAGTCTACAAACAGGTTTGGGAACGGCCGCGCCAATATCAAGCTGAGCGTGGGCCGGTGATGGCTTGGTTATTCATCATAGCCCGAACCCGCGCGCTCGATTTATTACGCAAGCGGCGAAATAGCGTGGATTTGAACGCCGCATCTTTTGTACACGAGGAATTAGACGCGTCAGAGCCAGCAGCGGATGATTTGTTGCAGTCTATCCAAGCTTCTTCACATATTCATCGCGCGCTACTGCAACTAACAGCCGAGCAGCGACGTATGTTGGATTTAGCTTACTTTCAAGATATGTCACACCAAGAGATTGCAGATTCAACCGGCATCGCGCTTGGCACCGTGAAAAGCCATATACGTCGTGGTCAACAAGCGTTGAAAGAACTGCTTGAAGCGCAAGGGCTGCGCCTATGAAAGTGCTAAGTGGGTTGGATGCGAGCCATGCATCAAAAGTGAATGACGTGCCGAGCGAGGGTTACGGCAAAGGCTTAGGCGAGCGCATTTTCGTCGCACTTGCGCAAGCGCTCATGCCGATTGCACCGGGCGAGCCAGCTGTCGTGTCCGCAAGCGGAGACTTGTCTGCCGTGTCCGCAAGCGCAGACTTATTACGATCTCGCGTGTTGGCAAACGCCCGCGTCCGTCCAAAACATTTGCTGCAAGCCGAAGAAGGTGAGTTTGTGCGCGTGTTGGCGGGGGTGTATGTCAAGCAACTGCGTGCGGATGCCTATACCGAGACCGGCCTCTGGCGGCTAGAGCCTGGTGCGGTTATTCCGGCACACGGGCACAGGCAGGACGAAGAATGTTTAGTCGTTTCCGGCAGTATTTGTTACGCCGGGCGTACGCTGTTCATTGGTGATTTTTTAGCTGCAGCCAAAGACGAGTACCAAGGCGAAATAACCAGCATCAACGGTGCATTGTTGTTAATCCGTGGCGAGCTGCGCGGAAATAGAGCCGCGGTCAGTTAGGATATTGCAGCGTGGTAACCGAAGCTAATCCCGAGACTGCGGCAGCAGTTGCCCTATCGCAGTTTCAATCCATGGTTTTACTCCGCAATCGCGAGCGGCGGCATTTTGGCAAACTCGCCAATGTTAGCCACCACGCGGTTGGCTTAAACCCGTTATGTGGCGATCACTTGACCGTTGAGCTTCAACTCGAAGGCGACACCATTATTCAGTGCGGTTTCCATGGGGAAATGAGCGCAATCTCAATCGCTGCAGCAGAGATTTTGTGCACGCAAATTACGCAACTTAGCCTGACCCGCGCCGAATTGGTACTTCGAGCAGCGCAAGCCATGCTTGCAGGAGAGCTGGATTTAGCTTGCGAAAATGAGTTTCATCTTTTCGCAGTTGTGCGGCGCTATCCCAGTCGCCTGAAAACTGCAACGCTACCGGCAGCAACTCTCCTTGCGGCGGTGCGTGGCGACTCATTGCTAGTCAGTACGCAATAGCTTGCCGAAGTTAAACCCAATCGCGTGGCTGCAAAAATTCCGTGAGCTCTGCCTCTGGACTGCCCATTTCCGGGGCATATCCATATTCAAAGCGTACTTCAGGCGGCAGGCTCATTAGAATGCTTTCAGTGCGCCCACCCGATTGCAGGCCAAACAGCGTGCCGCGATCCCACACTAGATTGAATTCCACATATCGACCGCGGCGATACAGTTGAAACTGACGTTCACGCACACCGTATTGTGCTGACTGACGTTTTTCGACGATAGGCCGATAAGCATCAAAAAAGCCGTTGGCGACGGCGCGCAGGTAACTAAAGCATGGGCTAAATCCGGGTTCATGCAAGTCGTCAAAAAATAAGCCCCCCACACCGCGCGTTTCCGCGCGATGTTTCAGATAAAAATATTCGTCGCACCATTTTTTGTAATCAGGGTATTTTTCCATGCCATAAGGATCCGACAGCGCCTTTGCGACGCTGTGCCAATGCCGGACATCTTCGGGAAATGGATAAAATGGCGTCAAATCAAAGCCACCGCCAAACCACCATACCGGCGCGCAACCCTCTTTAGTGGCCTGAAATAGCCGCACGTTCATATGCGTGGTGGGCACGTAAGGGTTGCGCGGGTGGAATACTAAACTAACACCCATCGCGCGAAAGCCACGTCCGGCAAGTTCTGGGCGCGCCGCTGAGGCAGATGGCGGCAAACTTAAGCCACGCACGTCCGATAAACCAACGCCTGCTTGCTCAAAAACTGCTCCGCCTGCCAACACTCTGGTTCGCCCGCCGCCGCCGCCGAGCGCATCTGGACGTGTCCAGATATCCTCCCGAAATTTTGCTTCCGGCTCAAAATTTTGTACCAAAGCGCATAGTCGATCTTGTAAATCGTTTAAGAAACTGTAGACACTGTCGCCATCCAATTCTTCGTCATCACTGGCAGAGGCAAAGTCTCGCCGATCAGGCGACACGGCAGGAAAGTCTCGCCGATCAGGCGACACAGCAGGAAAGTCTCGCCGATCAGGCGACACAGCAGGAAAGTCTCGCCGATCAGGCGACACAGCAGGAAAGTC
>JAYTAO010000052.1:0-2144 GCA_043737435.1 Rhodanobacteraceae bacterium
GATAATTTTGCGTACCCAAATTCTTGTCCAACTGCGGTTTCTAGGATAAACGGCCGACCAGTCATTGTTGCAGATTGCCATTGCGCGGTTGAAAACCGACAAAACCCGAACTCGGATCACCAACCCGCCCGATAAACAATATCGCCCCAGTAGTTACCTCGCGTAGCAAAAAAATAAACGGTCGATCCGCACGAAACTCGGCAATCGGCGCTGCGTTTGGGTTAAACGCCGCCATATCCATTTCCACCACAACTGCGGTTGCGGCAGCGGCTTCGGTGCCTTCTTCATCAACTTTAATAAGCGCATTATGGAACACGTCGCCGATAGAAAGCTTTGCACCATTCCCCTTCGGCTTGGCAATGCCGCTAAAGTCTGCTGAGCCAGTATCGAAAGCGAATGGCATGCCCAGCTACTCCAGGCTGTGCCGGAGCCGCTGTGTGCTGTTGATCTCGAATTTTGGCAAGTACACAAGCACTTGTTGCGCCTGCATCTCATGCAACCATTGATCCAACAGTGTTGCCTCGAGTGTGGCTTCCAGCGCCGCCATGGTGCTAGATTTGTCTGGCAGCACAAAAAGCATGGAGGTGGTGCCCCCAACATAAGGCATTTCCAGCACGCTCACGGCTTGGTTTTTGAGAAAGCGAAAGACCGCTGATTGCGACATCGTCGGTACCAAAACGCTGTTTGTCTGGGAAAGCTGAAACGCAGCTGGACGCGTTGATCTCGCGGCAAATGTTTGGTTCCAATCGGCGGCAAAATAGACCGCGTTGGCGAGGACTAAACTGGTGTTTGCCGAAATTCCGCCGACTGGAAGCAAATCTTTAATACGGTTTTCGGTCTGAGTTTCGACCCAATGGTTGACATGTAGCCGGGATTTTTCCGCAGCATGAGCAAAATCTAAGCTTTCTAGCGGCGCACCAAAAAAGCGCTCACCACGATTTAAGAAATCCGGCTCAAATTGGTAACCACGCGCACCAAACAATCGGTTTGCAATTTTGAAATTGACGCCAGTAACCGCCGCAGAAGTTTGAATAGTTTTGAGCAAAGCGCCGGTATTCGCCTGCGCGTCAGTATTTTCCAATGGTAAATGCAGCACCGTGCGCATTTGTATAGCCGTGCTTGCGCGTGCGCCGTCTAAAGTCATTGTGAGTGCGCTCGATATACTGATGGGAGACAATGCGAAGTTCCCAAAGTCAGCTGCCGCAGCCCGGGCCTGCGCATACAAATCAAAGGCGAGGGCGTTATTATTTGCTGCGGCGCTTTGCCCCGCTGGGAGTGACATTTTTTCCGCCACACAAAATTGGAAAGTGCCAAAGTTGCAAAAAGGGTATGGCGTAGTGTCAAACAAGTTCGCATGTTCGTGGCCTTTTAACGTGAAGTAAGTGCTGATAAAACTGCGTTACGAAATGGCTATAGTTTTGCTGCGGCCTTTGCTTGACTGCTCGCTAAGCGCTGTAACGCCAATAAGCGTTCTTCATCGGCTTCGCTTGCCAATGAGCTAGGCGCAAGTTTTTGCCGGATGGCGAGGGCAGCAGAAAAATTTCGGATGGCATCCGCTAGGCCGTCAGCGCCGCGCAAAGCGAGCATAACTTCAGCCTGTTGTTCTAAATATTTTGCCTGATCAATCGGTGCTAGGTTCTGATCATCAAGCGCATCGGTCAATCTTTTGGAAAAATCATCGAGTAGATTCCGTTCGAATTCTTGCCTCAATTCAACGCTCAAACCACGCCATTTTTCCTCGTTATCGCCAGCTTTGAGCGCAAGCACGCCGACTTGCGGCGGTGCGAGAAAAGCGTCAACGCCCGTGCCAAGATCGATTTTGTCCAGCTGCGCCAAAGTCTGCAGCTCTATTTCAGCAGCGGTGGTGCGCTGGTGCGCCTGCCCTAATAGGGATGCTCTCAAGCCAGCGATTCCGGCCCAGCGGCCACTTGCAGCATGGAATCGATACGCCGCCATATCGTATGCGGCAAGCTTACGCAGACCCAGCGCAGCATAACGGCCGGTGCGTTGATCCAGTGCGTGGAGATCATCGGAAACAGCTAAATCCGCAAGTTCTTGCCAAACGATTTGTGCTTCGTGCGTTTTCCCCTGTTGCTCCAAATGATAGGCGATTACCGCCCTGTCCGTCATTGCCTCCTCACCGT
>JAYTAO010000053.1:0-5438 GCA_043737435.1 Rhodanobacteraceae bacterium
ACTGCACAGCAGCATCATCAGCGGCGCCCGGCCGCTGCTATCAATTGCATCTGGATCCGCGCCGCGCTGAATTAATACCTGCAGCAACTTCTGCCCGACTGTCAAATCGCCACCGGCGAGTAGGGCCAACAAAACGGCGTGCACAGGCGGCAATAGCGGGGCTTCAGGCGTGGTTGTTGCACCCAGCTCAACTAATAAGGTGACGCAATCCAAATCAAGCAAGCCTGCGGCTAGGCTGACGCAGCTCAACTCACCCATTGGCGCGTTAATCGGCGCGCCAAGCGCGACCAGCTGACGAATAACGTCAAAATGCCGCCCACGCACCGCAGCAGCCAGCGGCGTAAGCGCTTGCATGGCGCTGTGGCTAGGCAGGGTAGCGCCCGCGGCCGAGGCACCTTGCGCAAGCAAAAACTCGATCAACCCAGCGTTGCCCAAGGCGCACGCATAGGTCAGTGCAGTCGCTCCTGCGCTATCGGTGGCGTCAATTTCAAAGCCTAGTTGCAGCATCCGCAGCACGAACTGTTGATCGTTGCGCGCCGCTGCCAAAACCAAATCACTTGCCAGCAAGACGCGCCCCGGATGCGTAGCCGGCGGCCAAAGCAATAGCTCGGCGAGCGCAATCTTACTCATGCCAAGAGCGATCGCTCGGGCGCTGCGGCCATCGCGTCCAGCGACATTTGGATCGGCACCGGCGCGAATCAGTAAACGCACCAATTCTGCGGCGTCAGGTCGTAATAAGGCCCGCAATAGCGGTGTTAGCCCGGCGCTATCGGTGGTATTTAATGCAAGCTCCTTAGTCACGCCAACTTGCAATAGCGTTGCGACTGTAGCCACCTCGCACCATTGCACGGCATAACTTAATGCGCCGCGATGCTCGCCATCCAGTGCGGCAATATCTACTCCCGCCGCAATCATGGCGTTAATAAGCGCGGCAGGCGGACTATGCGCCATCGGTGCGTCCGCGCCTTCTAGTTCTGCGGCGGCACCGCACAGCAACACTAACGGCGAAGCGCACCCCTCGTCTCCGGAAACCGCCGCGCCCGCATCTAACAAACATTGGATCGCAGCCATTGGCGGTGGCACTTGCCGCGCCAGCGCACACAGATTGGGCACGACTTCCAACTTGCCCAACTGTAAGCCACCCGCAATCAGCTCGGATAGCCATTCGCCGTCCAGTGCATCCCCAAGTGCCAGCAAAACCTGCAAATGCGTATGCTGATCCACCGGCCCCAACTTCAATAAGGCCTGTGCCGCAGTAAAACGGCCGGCTTGTGCCGCCTGCACCAGTAGCTGTTCGCGCTTTGGTCCCGATTCGTACGGGATTGGGATCGCGTTTTCATTTGAATGCTCAAGCTCGCCCTCTAACTCGTCACTCAGCTCTTGTGCTGGGCTTAAGCGCCGTGCCAGATCCCAGCGCGCCGCTTTCAGGGCGAGATCGCCAGCCGTGGCACCGGCGGCATTGCTGCGCTGCGGCGCGCAGCCCCGCTGCAGCAAGATCTCGATGATCTCAAGCTTTGGCAGCTCCGCCAACACGGCGTAATGCAGCGCGGTATTGCCATCAGCATCCACCAATGCGGGCATGATTTTCGCTAAGCAAAGCCGATGCACGGTACGCAGGCTTGCTGCGCGTGCCGCCAACATCATCGGGGTTTGCTGCAAGGTGTTTTTAGCATTCACGTTGGCGCCCGCAAGCACCAAAGCTTCAGCAAACTCGGCCGCATCTTCCATGGCGCAAAAATGCAGCGCGGCATTGCCAGCGCTGTCGCGAGCTTCCGATTTGGTTCGGGTGACGACGCAATCAATTAATTGCGCGTCCGGCTCCCTGCACAAAGACAGCGCACGCGCCAGCGAAATCGTATCTTCGCCGTCGTAGGTTGCACCCGCTTTCAGTAGCGCAACAACATTGTCAGTTTGACCCGATTGCACCGCTCGGGCGAGTGGGGAATATTTTTCTGCGTCGATCTGATTGATGTTCGCGCCCGCCTCAAGCAATATTTGCAGCAGAGCCACATCCGTACTACGCGCCGCACCATGCAAGGCGCTCACCTGCTGTTTGTCGAGTGCTGCAACATGCGCGCCATTGGTTAATAACGTCATCACCACATCAAAGCGTCCGCTCCAGGTATCGCGCGTGGCAGCCAACAAGGGCGTGACGTCGCCGTTTTTGCCATTCACATCGGCACCGCCCGCGATTAGCAGTTTAATAATGGCAAGGCTACCGCTGGCGCATGCAATCACCAGTGGCGTGCGCTGATCCGGTGCGTTTGCGGCCGGGATGGCATCGGCATTAGCGCCGCGCTTGAGCAGGTTGGCAACGGCCGTAGCATCACCGCGTATGACCGCACGCTGCAGCAAAAGATCTCTAGAAGGCCCTGGGTCAGTGACTGCTTCAGTGCGCTGTTGCGCGGTCAATATCGGCTCTGCGGTTTCCAGCACGGCAGCGGCAGAATTTGGCGCAACGGCATGGGATTGAACCTCGGGAACTTGTAGCTCAGACTGCCTTTTTGCGGCGGATGGTGGCGTCCCCGGCATTTCCAATGCCGCCGCGAATGTCCGCGCGTCGTCAGCTGGGTCGGCATCGGACTCCAGACTATCGAAAGCGCCGCTCAGACCGTGGTAAAGCTCATTGCGGGCGCTGCCGGTACGCATCAATGGCAAGACGAATTTAGACTCAATTTTGGCGGCAACTGCTGGCGCGCTGATCTGTACGCGCAGCAGGCTTAAGCTGGGTAATAGCAAACAACAGAAGCTCAGCCAATTGCGCAAAAGCTGCGCCGAAAATGCGTTGGACAGCAAAAGCAAAAGCGGCAAGAGCAGCAGCGTGGCGTCCAGCACATTAACCCAAACGCCACGCTGCCAAAAAATTTGGCTCGCTAGCATGCCGCCTTCCGGTGCTTGCCAAAACCGCGATTCGAGTTCGCGCGCCAAAATGTTCAGCCGACGCGCTGGTGCCGCTTGAAAATAGATCCACATTGGATAGGCCCAGCGTCGCCGGTACAGCACCAACCACGCCGTTGCCGCCGCAGCGCAGCTCAAAGCGGCGGGCATGCCGCCACCATGCAGTAACCAATAGGCCGGCAAGCCCAGCCACAGCGCGCCGAGTAACGCAAATTGCAGCAAGGCATAGGCATTAAGCGCCAAACGCGCTGGCTCGAGTTGCGCCGGTATCGCACCGCCATCGAGTGGGGATATCGCCGCAGCCCAGGCATGCGCAAGCCAGATCAAGGGCAAAGTCAATGCCAATGCCCACGCTGATCCCTGCTGTGGCAGGCTGATCAGCAGCACCGCGCCGACCGTGGTCAGAAAGATAAAGATAACGGAAATTACAATCGCACGCATGGAACCGTCTCAGCCGCCGCAGTACATTTGCACGAGGAGGCGATAAAAACACGATTCTAGCGCATCGTTACCAAATCCTTGTCAAGCGCAACGCGGAAAAGGCAATATTCACCCATGAATTCCGATGCCGAAAAATTATCTGGGCGTAGCGTCACCGCCGCGCGTGAGGAGCTAGCCAAAAGGGTCAGTGCAGCTTTTAGTGGCGACACCTCAGCCAGCTTAATTGCCGCCGTCTTGCAGCTCATTGGCGAATCGCGCTCGGACTTTGCGTTTTACACCCGTGATTTAGATCCGCAAATCTTAAACACCAACGCTGCAGTCGAGGCCTTGCGCACCTTGGCTTTGCGCCCTACTAATTCGGTGACTGGGCAAATTCGAATATTGGTACAAAACACCAATCGCGCGGTCAAAGACGGGCATCGCCTCATTGAGCTGAGCCGCCGCTTGCCGGATGCCTTTAGCTTTCGCTGCCCGGTGGCCGAGGATTTGCACTACGCCGGTGCTTTTCTGCTCAATGACCGCTTTGGCTACATTGAGCGCCGCTTTGGCGATCGCTTCGAATTTGTCGGCGATCTTTACGGTATTGCTGAACACGGTAGGCTCAAACGCTATTTTGATGAAGTTTGGGAGCGCGCAGGGCCAGCGAGTGAGCTGCGCAGGCTGTCGTTGTAATTGCAAAACACCAAAAGCCGCCATTCATTCGTAATGTGTCCACATTCGCAGAATCTTTACGGTGTACTCCGGTTCCAGTACTTGATACAGCAAGTGATGTTGAATGTTGATGCGTCTCAGGTAAGCACCCGCTAAGTCGCCAACAAGTTTTTCGTAAGTCGGTGGCGTCTGAAATGGATTGCCAGAAACTACGGCTAAAAGTGCAAGCGCCTTTTCTTTCAGGCCAGCCGATGCCAAATTACGCGCATCCTTTTGTGTCTGCTAAGCCAAGACTACCTGTGAATTGCGTGCCAGTCTTGCTCAGCGATGAGGACTGCATTGCTCCGTTTGCCAAAGATCACAATGGGTTGATGCGACTCAGCCGCTTGATCCATTAAGCCATATAAATTGGCGCGCCCCTGAAGGCGTACGTTAAAACGTACGGGGATGCAAAATCGACAGCGTCCAGCAATACCCATCCGTCGCGCCAGAAACAGCCGCTGGCATCCTATCTTTCGTGCATACCGACTAGCGCGGCGACTTTGCTTTTTGAAAAGGCTCCTTTCACTATTCGAGCCTAATAAAAACTTTGGATTAAAGTCTAGAAATCACCGCATCGGTAAACTCATTGGTACCCGATGTACCACCCAGATCACGCGTCAGCCGATCTTTTGCCGTCAAGGTGGCACGAATCGCATGGCGTATGCGCTCGGCTTGATCGGGTTGTGTCAAGTGATCCAGCATTTGCGCGGCGGCCAGCAACAGTGCGCTGGGATTGGCGACGCCTTTGCCAGCGATATCGGGTGCGGAGCCATGCACCGCTTCAAAGATGGCGCCATCCGTGCCGATATTCGCGCCCGGTGCCAAACCCAAACCGCCGACTAAACCGGCACATAAATCGGACAGGATGTCGCCAAAAAGATTGGTGGTAACGATGACATCAAACTGATGCGGATTCATCACCAATTGCATGCAGGCGTTATCGACGATCATCTCGTTGCAGGCAATTTCCGGGTATTCCAACGCGATTTCTCGGGCGGTCTTCAAAAACAAACCGGACGTGGTTTTCATGATGTTGGCTTTATGTACGACGGTTACTTTTTTTCGTCCAGATTTACGCGCTAACTCGAACGCGTAGCGGGCAATACGTGCGCAGCCGCGCTTGCTGGTTTGAATTTGTGAGGTCGCAGTCTCACCGTCCGCGCTCAGGGTTTGACCTTCGCTGCGATACGCGCCCTCGGTGTTTTCCCGCACGGTGATTAGATCGATATTTTCATAGCGGCTTTTGGTGTTTGGGAACGAAATCGCCGGGCGCACGTTGGCGTACAAATCAAAGCGGCGGCGCAGCTCGACGTTGATCGAGGCGAAACCCTCACCAATCGGGGTTGCCAGCGGGCCTTTGAGTGCCACACGGTGCAGCGCGATTTTATCTAAGGTGGCTTTGGGCA
>JAYTAO010000054.1:0-5433 GCA_043737435.1 Rhodanobacteraceae bacterium
CCGTTTTTTTCATGATCTACAAGTTCTGCAATACCACCGCGGCGACTTCCAATAACGGGAAGCTGTTGGGAAAACGCTTCCAGAACGACCAGCGGCCCCGTTTCCATCCCGACCGAGGGTGCCGCAAGTAAATCGTTCCGTGTAAATAATTCGATTAGCCGCTTACCACTTACGTTAGTGTGGAAGCGTACTTTGGCACCAAGCGCAAGTGCTGTAAAGCGCTCAGCCAGGACGCGATCAGACTCGGAACTAAGGCTCAAACACAGATCGAGTTCAACAGGCGCTACGCATCGTTTGATCGCCTCGATCAACACATCGAAACCTTTGTGCCGATCACATCGCCCGAGCGCAAGAATTTTTAACGACGACGAATCTGTGTGCTTCACGCAATCGCTTGTGTTTGGCAAATCTGAGCGTAGGCCTTGTCGGTTTAAGCTCAACCTTGATTTTTGCACACCGTTAATTTTTAGTGCGTTTTCGATCCAATGGCAAACCGCCACGACATGATCGCAGGTAGCGAAAAACTCAGATTGCTCCCGCTGGCTGCGTTTCATTCGCGCTCGAAATGAAAAAGTAAATGCAATTTTTTTCGGCGCGATTTTACTGGCAGCGTGCAAAAATCTATCTGGCAAACGCGCCAAAATCTGCGTGCCGAGCTTAGGCACGCCTAGGCCTTGGAGCGTGCATTGTGTGCATCGCTCCAGGGTTACTAAGCCATTACACGGTTTGATGCCGAATTCCAGCATCGTGCCGCGCTGGCAAAATGCCGTTGCGGTATGCACGGTGTAGATTACTTTGATGCCAAGCCGACGGGCGTGGCGCAATACCTGGCTATTTAACACCGGAGTACGTGCGTGGATATGCAAAATTTTAGGTGCAACTATCGCCAAAATTTCTATCCAGCGTGCCGTTGCCTCGCCATTTTCTTCGCCATAGAGCTGGGCTGTGGTCAAATTTGCGGTGACGCGGTAAACGCTGACGCCCGCGATTTGGTAACTCTCATTGCCTGCGCCTGGTGCGGCGATTGCACAGCGTAGCCCAAGAAGCGTTGCCTCTTGTACCAAAGACTGCACATAGACTTCCGTGCCGCCAAGCGGTTCTGGCGTGTATTGATATACGACGTGCAGCACGTCAACGGAATAAGGTGCGCCTAGCGCTAATTCGGCAGCCGCAAGGGTCATAAAATCTGGGGCATAGGGCAAAAAGGTGCGCGGTAAAGGTCGCCGCAAGGTTACCGCAATGCTGAACCCTAGGCGTTTGTCGCGCACGATCAACATCAGAATTTTTGCTCTGCTTCAATGAATTTCGGGCGCTAACGGCTAAACTCCGCCGCCACTGACCCAAACTCGAGAAATTTGCATGCGAATCGTGGCTGATGCTCTGACTTTTGACGATGTTTCGCTGATACCAGCGTACTCAAACATCCTGCCCCGCGACGTCAGCCTGGTAACGCGTGTGTCGCGCAATATTGAACTGAATGTGCCTGTGCTTTCCGCGGCAATGGATACCGTTACCGAATCCCGACTGGCCATTGCGATTGCCCAAATGGGCGGCATGGGCATCATCCACAAAAATTTGTCGATTGAGCACCAAGCGCAGGAAGTGCGTATGGTGAAGAAATTTGAAGCTGGCGTAATTCGTGACCCAATTACCGTCAGCCCGGAAACCTCGATTCGAGAAGTGCTGGCGCTCACCCGACGCAGCAATATCTCTGGGGTGCCCGTGGTAGATGGTGATCAGTTGGTTGGCATCGTGACCGGCCGGGATTTGCGCTTCGAGCGCCGTTTGGACGCCCCGGTTTCGCTGGCGATGACGCCAAAACATAGGCTGGTCACCGTTTCGGAAGGCGCTAGCGATGATGAGGTGCTGGCGAAACTGCACGAGCATCGGATTGAAAAGGTGCTGGTCGTGAACGAAAACTTTGCGTTGCGCGGTTTGATTACCGTGAAAGATATTCAAAAAGCGCGCGATAACCCGCTGGCCGCAAAAGATCCACAAGAGCGACTGCGCGTTGGCGCTGCCGTAGGTGCTGCGGGCGATACCGAGGCGCGCGTTGCAGCCTTGATTGAAGCGGGGGTCGATTTATTAATTGTCGACACCGCGCACGGCCATTCCCAGGGCGTTTTGGATCGAGTGCGATGGATCAAACGCAGCTTTCCGAATACCGACGTCATTGGTGGCAACATTGTTTCGGCTGCCGCCGCCTTAGCCTTGGCGGATCACGGCGCGGATGGCGTGAAGGTGGGTATAGGCCCAGGTTCGATATGCACAACGCGCATCATTGCCGGTGTGGGTGTGCCGCAAATTACGGCCGTTTCGATGGTGAGCCGAGCATTAGCCGACGCTGGTCATAAAATTCCTGCAGTCGCCGATGGCGGCATTCGGTATTCGGGTGATATTGCCAAGGCATTGGTTGCCGGTGCTTCTTGCGTGATGATTGGCGGGATGTTTGCCGGAACGGAAGAGGCACCAGGTGAAGTTGAGCTTTACCAGGGCCGCAGCTATAAAAGTTACCGCGGCATGGGCTCGGTCGCAGCGATGCAAAAAGGCTCAAAAGACCGCTATTTTCAAGACGAGGTCGATTCCGAAAAGCTCGTCCCGGAAGGTATTGAAGGCCGAGTACCGTATCGTGGTTCGATCCGCGCCATCGTGCACCAATTGATGGGAGGGCTGCGTGCTTCTATGGGCTATGTCGGCTGCGCAACAGTGGCTGAGATGCATAGCAAACCGGAATTTGTACGGATCACCAGTGCGGGAGTGCGGGAATCGCATGTCCACGACGTACAAATTACCAAAGAAGCGCCCAATTATCGATTGGATTGATCGAACGGCTAATCATTACGCCACGTGAATACCGGACGGCGCGTCTGCAAGTAGATCAATCAGCGCCGGCGCTAATAATTTTGCGTCGGTTACTTTACTGACCGCTTCTGCTGGAAACGCAGCAAGTCGCAATTTGCTTTTGAGCGGTGGCAATTCGACGCCTAAAACACGTGGTCCCAGACGTTCGTTTTCGCTTGCCGCACTCAGCACCCAGTTGCGCAGTGCGGCATGTGCCGATCCGTAAGCACCTGAAAACGCCATTTCCGTAAGCGATTTTGCTTGTAGCGGGAACATTGCTACGCCGTGTCGCGCACGCAGCGATGCGAAACATGCTTGAAATAGTAGCCATGGTGCAGTAGCGTTCAAATGCATGCTGCGGATCCATTGCGAGGGCTCAAGATTATTCAGCGCCTCCAAGCCATGCCATTGCCCGACGGCCCAGATGAGGCCGTCAATGCCGCCTAAATTGGTTTCTAAGCGCTCGGCCAAGTCTTGATAGTCGGTGCCATTTGCGCCTTCAAAATTAACGGGATAAATCGCAGGTTCCGCGCCGCCTGCCGCAACAATGGCATCGAAACGTTTTTCCAAAAGCCTGACATTTTTTCCGGCCAACACTACCGTCGCCCCGGCCTGCGCCGCTGCTAACGCGCAGGCACTACCCAGCGCACCGGTGGCGCCGCACACCAGCACATTCATGCCTTGAAGTTTCAAACTTTAGACCGTTTTGTTGTTGGTCGGCGTGGCTTGTGCTTCGGCAATGAGCTTTTCAAGCTCACCCGAGGCTTGCAAATCGACCATGATGTCGCAACCACCAATCAGCTCGCCACCGATAAACAATTGCGGAAAAGTTGGCCAATTGGAAAAATGCGGCAAATTGGAGCGTATGTCCGGATCTTCCAGCACGTTCACGGCGTGAATCTGGGCACCGCACGCCTTCAAAGCTTGCACCGAGCGTGAGGAAAAACCACACATTGGAAACTGTGGGGTGCCCTTCATAAACAGCACAACGCTGTTGTCTGCCACGGTCTGTTTGATTCGCTCTATCACGTCCATTACTCTCTCCTAGACTGCTTTACCGATGAAAATGTCCTCCCGTAAAAATGTAATTACGGCAGATAATCTGCGTATTTTGAACGTTCACGTTCGGAGCTGCGCGCGGCGCGTAGTGTAGGCGTAAGTCCTTCAATTTTTGCATTGCTAAAGCTGAACCGTTGAATGTTGGAATACCAATGCGGGACGCCGCGATTTCATAGCTAATTTGTTTGCCGTGCGGCTTTCGTGAGACTTAACTATTGAAAATTTTTTTTCAAGCACCACCCAGTCTTAAGGACTTTTTCGAAACCCCACTTGAACGCCGTTTTAATCACCTCAGGAGCAGAACCATGGAACACGTACTTCCCGAACTTCCTTACGCGCGTGATGCGCTCGCGCCACATATTTCCTCAGAAACGATTGACTATCACTATGGAAAACATCACCAAACCTATGTGACCAATCTGAACAACTTAGTCAAAGGCACTCCAAACGAAGGCAAATCTTTAGAAGAAATTATCAAAACTAGCTCTGGCGGTTTGTTTAATAATGCCGCGCAAGTTTGGAATCACACCTTTTATTGGAATTGTCTGACGCCCAACGGTGGTGGTGAAGCTGGCGGCAAGCTGGGGGAATCGATTGTGAAATCCTTCGGAAGCTTTGCCGCGTTCAAAGAACAATTTACCCAAACGGCGATCACAACATTTGGTTCTGGCTGGGCTTGGTTAGTTCAAAAGCCAGATGGTTCGCTGGCGCTGGTTTCGACCAGCAACGCGGCCTGCCCGCTGACCGGCCCTGACCGCGCACTACTGACCTGTGACGTTTGGGAGCACGCCTATTACGTTGATTATCGTAATGCCCGAGCCAAATACGTCGAGGCATTCTGGGCGTTAGTCAATTGGGATTTTGTTCAAAACAACATGGTTTAAATCGTGGGCGTGTAGCGATTCAAATTTGCACTGGCGAACTACGCGCCCTATCTATATTTGTTTGTTACCACCCTACTTGAGTGCACTATCTTGAATCTTTGTGGTTTTAAAGTGGGTATTGAGCAGCCCTTTTTTCTGATCAGTGGTCCGTGTGTTATTGAGTCAGAACAACTCGCCATTGATACCGCGGGAACTTTAAAAGCCGTGTGTGCCGAGCTGGGTGTGCCATTTATTTTTAAGTCTAGTTTTGACAAAGCTAATCGCAGTTCTACCAGTAGTTTTCGAGGCCCAGGCATTTCTGAAGGGTTGCGGATTTTGAGCGAAGTCAAGCGACAAATTGGCGTGCCGGTGTTAACCGATGTGCACGAAGACACGCCTATTAGTGAAGTTGCCAGCGTCGTGGATGTGCTGCAAACCCCAGCTTTCCTTTGCCGGCAAACCAATTTTATTCAGGCTGTGGCTCGCGCTGGAAAACCGGTGAACATAAAAAAAGGTCAGTTTTTGGCGCCCTGGGATATGAAACATGTCGCGGATAAAGCCAAGGGCACAGGCAACCAGCAAATAATGGTTTGCGAGCGCGGCGTAAGTTTTGGCTACAACACATTGATTTCCGATATGCGGGGGCTTGTGGTTATGCGTGATACCGGCT
>JAYTAO010000055.1:0-5421 GCA_043737435.1 Rhodanobacteraceae bacterium
ATGCAACGGTAGACACATTTGCCAACCGCCTTAGCAGCGTTGATCCGGACATATTGTTTCGGGATGGTTTTGAGTAGCTGTCGCACGTCGTTTTATTAACCGTTTTAGCGAGCGCGGCCCGGTAAGTAATTAGTGCCCCAATCGCGCCGGAAAGCGCACAATAAATCGACTGCCTACGCCCAATTCGCTGTGCACATTGATGTTGCCGCCTAAGCGGGCGGTTGCAAGGTTGAACACCACATGCAGGCCAAGGCCGATGCCGCCTTGGTTGCGCTTGGTGGTAAAAAAGGGCTCGAAAATATGCGCGGTGGTGGCGGCGTCCATGCCCACACCATCGTCACTGACCATTAGCTCGACTTGTGTTGCTCCAGCAGCATTGGCCTCAATCACGCGCACGCCGATACTGATGCAACCGATGCTCGCGCTCGCTTCGCTGGTCGAAACTTGCTCCGGCTCAAAAGCATGCAGCAGCGCGTTGTTCAGTAAGTTGTTGAGAATTTGCCCAATGGCGCCGGTGTAGGTGTCCAACATAATTTCGGGCGCGTCGGTGTAGATCAAATTGATCGCGCGGCGCTTCCAAAGCGATTGCGAACTGTCTATTAATTCGCGCATCAGTAAATCAAGCCGCACTTCGCGCCGCTCATCAGAAGCCCGATCTATCGATACTTGCTTAAACTGGCGTACCAAATTGGCCGCGCGTTCCAAGTGCGTGGAAACCAGCGCGCTGGACTGATTGGCGTCGGAAATAAAGCGCTCTAATTCCGATTTGGTCATCGCCGCTGCCGCTATGGCGCGTGAAATTTCGCCGCTGCGCTGCTGCAAGAAGGTACTGGCGGTAAGCGCGACTCCAAGTGGCGTGTTGACCTCGTGCGCCACACCGGCAACAAGTTGCCCCAAGGACGCCAGCTTTTCCTGTTGTGCCAACTGCGCTTGAGTAGCTAACAAGCGCGTATTGGCGGTTTCTAGCTCCGCTGTACGCGCATGTACTAGGGCGTCCAAGCGCTCAGAGCGCAGTTGCAAATGCCGGGTGCGACGGCGCAGAGCCAGCGCAATCACTGCCGCCGTCAGTGCCAGCACTAGCAGTGCAAACCACGGTGTTTGCCAAAAAGCGGGCAAAACTTTGATTGGAATGCGCAGCACTTTTGGGCTCCATGCCCCTACGCGGTTACTGCCGCGCACCTCCAGCTGATAAGTGCGCGGCCATAAATTGCTGTAGCTGGCACTGCGCTGTTCGGCATCGGTGGCAATCCAGTGCTCATCAAAACCCGCTAAACGGTACTCATAACGGTTATTTGGCGATGCGCTGAAATCAAGTGCGGCAAATTCAATGCTAAAGCGCCGCTGATCGGGCCGCAGCGTCAGCCCGCCATAGGGAGGATTCAAGGTTGCTGCGTCGGGCTCAAGTTTTGCTTGCGTTTGCGGCAATAACTGCGCCAAGGGCGTTGTGAGCCCATTGATACGCAATTCTGTAGCAATCACCGTGGGCGCAAATGTCCATGGTTGAAACTGGCTTGGATCCATAATGACCAAACCGGTGCTGCCACCATTGAGCAGCAAGCCGTCGTGGGTTTGGGTATGGGCACCGGCCCAGGCGGTACCTACATCCACGCCATCGGCAGGCTCAAGCGCGTAAATACTGCGTTGCGCCAAATCAAGCACCATATGATCGGTCCAAACGCGGCCACGCGCATCCTGCAAAAGATTGCCGCCTATATCGCGTCCTGGCATGCCTAGTTCGCTGCTGACATGGCGGAAACTAGCGCGCGGGAATTGGGCGACAAGGTTTCCGTTAACAGCAGCGCTTTGTTCAAGCGACCCTGTAGGACCCTGCTCCGGCAACAGCGTCAAGCGGTCAACGCCTTTCAAAGTCGCCACCCACACCGCGCCATCGCGATCAACCATCAAATCGTAAACGGTGTTGTGTGCAAGGCTATCGCTGCGGCCTTCCTCGTGCCGGAAAATTTGAAATGCTTTTTTACCGGGACTAAGCAACCGCAAGCCATCGTTACCGCCCGCCCAAATTCTTCCGCTTTGATCTTGTACCAGGGGATTTAACTGCCCCAAGATCGCCTTGCCCTCGGTGTCTTTTACCAATTCTGGCGTGCTCCAATTGGGTGCAAGACGGGCAACGCCGAGTGAACCGCCTAGCCAGAGTGCGCCATCACTTGCGATTAATAAATTCGATACCGCGCCGCGCTCTCCGACGTGGGTGAACTTGCGCGTCGCCATATTAAGATGGAACAAGCCAGCGGTTTGAGTGCCCACCCAAACGCTGTCATCAGCGGCTTGTTTAAGCGCAATTACTACGCCATCGCTGAGCGCTGCCGGGTCATTCGCATTCACCCTAAAGCCATCAATGCGCCCATGCGTTCGATCCAGCACATCAATCCCGTTGCCCCCGGTACCAACTAGCAAGCGCTGATCGCGCAACTCCAATACCGAATGCACATCGGCATAGCTCAAACCCCGACTCCCTTGCGCGTCCAGTCGCAGCGTTCGAAACGCCAAGTTTTTTGCTACCGTTTTTTGCAGCCCGCCGCCCCAGGTGCCAACCCACACCAAGCCCGAGGGATCCAAAGCGAGTGCGCCAATGGCGTCAAAGCCCAACGCGCCGGCGACACCGGGCTGGGTAAGCCAGTGTTGTTTAAGTGCAAAGCTATGCGCATCAATGACGTCCAAGCCTGCGGTTGTTGCCAACCAAATTTCGTCGGCACTGATTTGCAGCATCGCCTGCACCCGGCTGCTAATGGGGTTGATTTGATCCGCTGCAAAAATTCTGTGCAAGCTGGGTAGGTTACCGTCGTCGACGCTATCGGCGCTGCGATCAAAGCTCAAATGGGCTAATCCGTGCAGCCGAGTCGCAAGGAGTAAGTCACCATTGCGTAGTTGCAAAATCGCATTAACCCCCTGACCCGCGAGCGTATCGGTGCTGTCGGCAGCGCTGGCAACGCTGGCAAGCGGCACCAGTGCCAATGTGCTCAGACCGCTGCCAGTTAGATTGCGACCGCCCGATAGCTGCACGATTGGACGCGATACGAGGCGATGTAAGCCATCGTTTGAGCCAACCAGAAGCTTGCCTTGTTGATCAAGCAGCAAGCTGCGAACGAAATCGACATTGACAGCGTTTGCGAAAGTACGGTCAGCGCGTACGTTTTCAATTTTTCCTTCGTGATAATAGTCTAGGCCTGCCTGAGTACCAATCCACATACCCACTTTGGGCTCGGCAAAAGCACGCACATTGTCATCGCTCAGCTGGCCATTGCTGCCGTTGATTTTGGCGTGGCGCAAATGCAGCACTTGATCTGTGGCCGGGTCTAATATCGAAACGCCATCGCCTAGGGTGCCAATCCAAACCCGACCATCGCGGGCAATTTTGATCGCGCTGATAAAATCGCCCGCAATGGAGTTTTCATTTTCCGGATCGAATTGATAGCGCTTGAAGTGGTAGCCGTCATAACGCAAAACGCCGGATTGGGTGCCCAGCCAAAGCAAGCCATCGGGTGCTCTATCTATTGCAGTTACTACCCCGCTGGGAATTGAAGTGGCGTCACCGACATTTTGAAAATACGGCTGCGCGTACTCGAAATCGTCCGCATAGCAGAAATGCGCGCCAGCAAAAAGCCAGATAGCGATCAAACATAAGATGGTTGTTTTGCCTAAACAAAACAACCGCACTGCACGCAACATAGACGCAACTCCGATTTGGAGATGCGCCTAAGCGTAGTCCGAATTGATCGCTGCAGCTACAGGATTTAAAAATTACGCAAGATGTTATTGCCGGTGGCGCACTGCGTGTTCAATGAAAAACTTGAAGTTCTCCAGCTAATGCTGTTCCAAACTCGGCCGTATTCGCTGAGCGGAATCGCGGCATTGCCCGGTACCGCCCACAACGAAGCATTTGGCCCGGCGTAGAAAAACTGGTTGTTGATATCGGTTGCGGTAGCGCGCACCGACACCGCAGGATTGCCGGGTTCATTGCTTAAAATCTGCCAAATAGGCTTGGTCGCGCCTAAGTTGCGGTATTCGCAGTTGGTCGCGTCAATCCACTTTTTCGGATTCGCTAAAAAACTTGATCCTGCAATGTCCAGGTAATTCTGCGGCATATGCATATCCACGTAGCGGTCCAAAATATCAATTGCGAAGTTGTGATCGGTAGGATTTGCCCACGTCGTGGCGGCCAATGGAAACACTTGGTTGACGCCAATTAAGCCGGCGTTGCGGGCGTCGGTGATTGCGTTCCGGTACTCAATCATTTGGCTTTCTAACGCGGCGCGTACGCCGTCGTACTCTACTTCTACATCGGTCACGAAGCCTACGTAACCGGCCTGCACCGCTTTGAATAGGGCGTCGGCAGAAGCGCGTGGATTGCCATTAGGCCGGTTGTAGGACCATGCCCAGGGTTCAATGCCGCGCGATTTGTATTCGTTAACATTGGCTTTAACGCAGGCATCTGGGAACAGGCTGCAGTTGCTGGCATCGTCGGCAATTTTAATAAAAATTCGCTTGATGCCAAGCGCCTGGAGCTTCTGCGCCAGCTGAGCGTGGCTGCCACCGGTTTCGTCGATCACAAATAGCCAAGCGCCGAGTTTGTTGCTCAAAACTACAGGTGGATTGATTTTGGTGCGAACCAATGTGTAGACACCCGCGCTCCAGCGATTCAAAAAGCAGGCATTGCCGCCATTGACTGCCGGGGTGCGACACATATCGATCCAGTTTTGCGCGAACGGGCCGTACACCTCCGTGCCAAACTGCGTCGTGGTTTCCACGCATAGGTTGTCAAAACTACTGCTGCGCAAACTGCCACGCGGGCACGTTCCTGTGCCACGCACGCTTTGCGCGTAGGTCTTGCTCCAACGCTGCACCGGCACGGCAATTCCGGTCACATTGGTGCCGTTATAAAACACATTGACGGTATTCGTGCATACACCAGTAAAACCATCCGCACTGCACGCCGCCGTCATTGATCGAGTAAACGGGCCATAGGCATTATTAATGTCGGTGCAAAAGCCAGAACTGTCTAAACTGGTGTTCCACGGGCAAAGCGCATACGCGCCGCTGGCATAAACAATGGCCGAAAGTGCGAAAGAGAGTGCTTTTTTCATTGCAAGGCGTTCCTTGATGTAGGCGGAGAGTGCGCCCAGTCGTGCCAGAACAAAGGCAAATAGATCCAGACGCTTTGTGAAAAATACAGCTATGCCTAATATTTTTCTTTCAAGAAATTCCATTTAAATTACAGAAAATTGCGCAACGATGCGTTTGCGCGACGCGATGGCTCAGCAATTCGCCGCGACATGCCGCACATCGGGAGCCGCAGTCGGCCTGAAAAACGTTTTGTTTTCTATCAAACTTCTGCGATTGTTACGCTAACAGCGTCGAATGGACGATATTCCGCCGCATTTGCTAGACAAAGCCGCGTTGTTT
>JAYTAO010000056.1:0-13093 GCA_043737435.1 Rhodanobacteraceae bacterium
TGCCCAAAGCGCCAGCCAAGGTTATTAATTGCCCGGCCATAAGACTCAAACCTACCGGTAAATAGCGCCAGCGGGCTAAATCGGGTAACGCCAACCAGCGCGGAAATACCGTCAATAAAAATCCAAACATAAAGCTGGGCAACACTTGGTATTGCATCACGAACGCATGTAGCCATCCGGGCGGAATTGCGGGAACGGGCGCTGCCATTAGCGGCCAACGCTGCAGCACCAGCCAGCCAGCCCACAATGCCATTGCCAATAACAAATTGCTGGCACCGACAAAAAACAGCAATCGGTGCGGTGCCGCGCCCAACCAACGCGGTGCCAGATGCTGCGTGTGCTGGGTGGCTGGCAGATCAGCTGAGGAATTCACCCTTGGCGCGCCGGTAATAACGCGGCGTTTTGCAAATTCGCCTGCAGCCGCGCTTGTTGACTAAGCACTTGTTCGCCGAAGCTGCCGTAATCGGATTTACTAAAAATCAACGTGCCTGTCTGGCTGACAACACGCTCGGGAATCGGTGGCACTTGCTGATAAATACCATTGCCCATCCAAAGCAATACGCCAAAACTGCTGACCAACAAGGCCGCCAAGCCTAGCCATAATCGAGGAGTGGTATTCATTGCTTTGTACTCCGCAGCGCCTAGGAATGCGCCACACTAGGTCATTAGCTGCGAAGCCAGCTTGACGTGGGTCAAGTTGATCCAAATCAAGAACCGGGAATTGCCGCTGCGACAGAATTGCTATTATGAATTCTAGCTTGCACTCTGATACGAATGTGCTGCGTCGATACAACCCGCCGGGCCCGCGTTGCAAAATCACGCGCGATTTGAAACGCGCTAAAACCGTGTATTTGCAGTGGCTAATAAGCAAAGCTGCGCTGTTAGCACCACTTTTGACCGGGGTGGTGAAGTGATTCAGCTGCATTTAGGCGGTGGCACCCCAAGCTTTATGGATACCGAAAAAATCGCTACTTTGGTGGATAGTTTGGCGCAACACTTTCACTTTCACTTTCACTTAAGCGCATTGCTTCGCCGCGATTTTTCAACCGAGCTGGAAGACTCAGCTCCCTATCCCTAACTTTGGCGCGGCATGGCTCGGCTCTGGCCAGTCAATTTGCGCCACAGCCAGCGCCACATGAGCGCAACTGGGAACAGGGCGAAAATAAACGGCAGCACATACACTAGCACCAAGATAATTTCCGAAAGCGCTTCGGCCAAAGTTGCGTCGAAGCCTTCAAAGGCGGCGCTAAAATTTTGCCAAAAGCCGGGTGCTGGGCCGTCGATTTGCAAAGCCGTAAAACTTATACGCAGAAAATTGCTTTCAACGCGGCGCTGCAATAGTGCGCGATCACGCGCCGCAGTTTGAGCAGCGGCTTCCAAATCGCTGAGCTCGCGCGCCAAGGTAATGGCATCGCTAACAGCTAGATCAGCGCGTGACAGCAAGGCTTTAAATTTTTCATGCTGCAGCGTGAGTGACTCCGCGGCCAGCGCATTGTCATCCAACGCTTGGGTTAAATCTTCTGCTTTGATTTTGCGCTGCACGACCTGGCCACTTTCAGTTGCTTTACTGGTCAAGCCCAAAACAGCTTCCGGCGCTGCACGCATTTCAATGCTGCCTTGATCCTGTTGTTGTTCAATGCTGAGCAAAGAGCAGCTTTGTGCTGCCGCCTGCGCCTCGCATGCAAGGCGCAGCGCTTCCAAGCGCGCTGCGATCAACGCCGCAGGTAGCGTGATCTGCAGATCAATCTCGTAGGCCAGCTGGCTGCCTGCGCGTACCGCGACACCGTTGGTGCTCGGGGCACCGCCGTCGGCCTTAGTAGCAGGCTCGTTCGGCACATTTTTCTTACATCCGGTGCCGAAAAACAACGTTGCGCTGAGCAATATTGCGCAGAAGAAACCAAGTGGCTTAATTGTTGTGGTCATATCAGATCAATCTTTAGCGAATGGCGTCTGCAAGACTTGCCGATGCGCAGCCGACCAGCGCTGAACGCGCAGTGCGAGTGCTGTATGGATTTACTGTGGATACATTTTTTGCGAGCTTGTGGCTTATGTCTCAGCCCAAAATACTACCCCGCGAAAACTAGGCCGCTAGTGAGGTGCCCAGTAAGTCGATTAGCTCTAAGGGTTCAACGCACGCTGTATCCAGCCGTGTAATCAATAGCGATATTCAATGGACAGCCAAAATTTGCGGTTGTCGCTCGAAAAGCTTTCTGTGTCGTAGCGCGCGAACTTGGCAATGGCGCTAAATCGCCGCTTGAATGGGACACTTATCGATGCGTCCCATTCGCGGCCATAATTTTTGCGCGGCATCGTGGCATTCGTCGTGTCCGCCTGGAATTGGTGATATGCCATCAGCCATTGCGTAGTGCCTGCAGTACCTGCGAGTGCGGCGTAGTTGTCTACTAGGCCGTTGAGCGGTGTGCTCAAAAATTTGTCGTCCCAACCGTTGAATGCGTGCAAGGTGGCAAAAGGCGTTTGGAATGCCGAGCGGCCATTGCCGCCCAATAGCTCTTGCGCAATTTTTAGGCTCGTTGGCCCATGCGCCAAGCCCAGCTCAATCAAGCGATAGCGCGCGCCGATATTTGCCGAGCCATCGCGCCAATCGTTTTGTTGCGCAAGCTCGAAGGTGTAAAGCAGCTTGCACGTCGGCGAAAGCACTTTATCGCCACTAAAGCGCGCACCGATAGTTTGCGTTGAGCTCAGCGGCAAATCCTCGTTTTCAATCCAATAGCCATAGCCCGTCAGCGTTCCCACGCCGAATATGTGCGAAAAGTTGAGCAAATGGCCATCTAGCTCCCACTGGGCCAATAGCGGGTTCGGATGATGCTGACCAAACACGCGATGCACCTTGTCTAGATGGACATAGCGCAGCGTTGTATTGGTTTGCACGATATGCGTTGCGGCGAACGCGTCGAAAGTCTGCTCATTCTGACGCCATCCGACGTTGCCGAAAAAGCGCTGATTATCCAAAACAACACGTTGACGCCCCAGCACGATTTGGCTGGAATTCGCCTTCGCGCTGAGCCCGCTGTCCCAAGCAATGCCAGCCTGGTTCCATTCACTGCCTTCAGGATCGGCAATAACGGGATAGCGTGTGCGCGAATTCGCGGTAGGCTGACTAGAAAAACAATCTGGAATACATTCACAGCCAGCGCCCAAGATCAAAGATGCATTAGGGTGTGCTTTTGCAGGCAAGCGCCCAATGATCTAAATCAAGTGGACCGAAAATTCCGAATGCTAAAAGCTGCGCCGGGGCGGAAGGCGTTAGCTGGTTAAACTAAATTTGATGCGTTGACGCAAGACGCTGCTGACTGGCTGATCATTGACGCGTCTGGGGCTGTAGCGCCAACGCAGCACCGCACGGCGCGCCTCAACATCAAAGATTCGTGCTGGCTGCGCGCTGAGTACCAGCGCTTCGGTGACGCGACCGTTGGCGTCGATTGCAACTTGTAAGTCTACCCATCCTTCGATTTTTTGCCGGCGGGCCAATGCCGGAAAAACCGCGCGTGCCGTGCTCAATGCCCGCGCTTCCACAATATGATTTTGCGCTGCGGCTAAAGTCGGTTTGAGGCTAGTTTGGGTGACTTGATTTTGCCTGATCGTAGCCACCGTTGCACGTTTTGCTGACGCCGCTTTCGCCACTGCCACGGGCGGTACTGGAATAGCGGTGACTGCAACGGCTGCAGTTTCGGGTGCTTTTATTTCTTGCACAGCATTGACCTGCGCAGTCTGGAGGCTGGCCAGGCTAGAAGCTGCTGCTGCGGCACTCGCTTGCTGGGCGAGATTGCTCTGCCAACGCTGTTTAAGCGCCGCTACCCGCGCAGCACTGGGATCAGCGCGTTCTAACAAGGACAGCAAACGCTCGACCTCGAGCGCTGCGCTTGCCGCCATCGCTGACTCCAACGCCGACATGGCCACCGGCACTAGCTCCATCACGGCCTCCTGCGCGCCAAAGTCATCTGGCTTGCTTTGCAGCGCCGCTAGATAAAGCTCAAGCGCATTTTCACCCGCAGGCGCGACCAGCTTGCCGGCCTTGTAAGCGCTCATCGCAAGCTCGATTTGCCTGCCATCGACGCTATATTCGGCGGTGTTTTTACCTGACCGAATCGGCGTTTGCACCCCAGATTGCACGCTAGCGACGACCGGCGTGCTGGCCTGATCAGTGTACAAATAAACGCCAGTCGACAGCGCGGCTAGCATCGCTGTGCCCAAGCTCAGGTAAATAATTACCGCGCTTGATTTAGCCGGGCTGGTTTTACTGACCAGATTGGCTTTACTGTCGCTCTTGTTTTTCATCGGATGCCGCCATCAATGGATTGCCCATCAGGCTAGAGCCGATTGATGACTAATTCGTGTCAGCGCCGCTGCTGATTTCTGAAGTATTAATACAAGATGGCGACGCAGCAGCGCAACGCATTCAATGCCGCAGCGCTGCCTGCAATGCGCGCCGAATCAATTCTTCAGCGCTTAATCCGGTGGCATCGACTTTCTCTGATCACCTGAAGTTAACTTGTCTAAAGATTCTCAAGTACGTGAACGATAAATTTCCAAATCGCTTTTTGAAATCTCACTGGCGGGCAGAAGTTTGTAGTGCTTTTCATCAACTACTTTTACTTGCTCGTCTTGGATTAAGAGCTCAAACATCGCAATTCTTTGGTCATCCATGAATTGCGCTGAGACGGCGCGACACACGAGTGAGGGAAATTTCTGTTTGCAACAGGCGAAATCTTGTGCAGTTTGAACAACCGAAAGTTGATCTTTACCGCCTTTCGCTTGCACAGGAATTACGTAATGGCTGCCATAACGATCCAGGCCGATGTAAAGTTCGTCGATCTCAATTTGGCCAACTCCACGAACTGTAGTTCGAAGGTGATTTTGCAGTGAGTAAGTAGTAATTCCTAGAAATATGTCGATGAGTCGGTTGTACCGAACTTTAGCCAGCAGGGCTTGTTCGTCTCCTTGGGCGTAGCTGAGCACAATTTCCGGGGTTGCATCCGGAATCTTGATCGTCAATAGCTCGGGTCGTGGCACGATTCGACTAATTTTCACTAGCTTAAACAGATACTTGGAACGCCCTGCCGCCTCAATGATCCACTCCTGTCCAGCAGATGCTGTTGCGCGAATTGTGGCGGGAAGCTCAACGCGATATCGAAAGCTATAAATTAAATCACCCAGATTTTTAGGTAATTCGATTTTCAGGTGCTTTGCGGCAACTGCAATTTCGTCTCGGTCAAACAACAGTTCTTTCGCTCCGTTGTTGTAATGCGAATGAAAAATAAAATTGAGGATGGCTACGTAACGATTGCTTGAGGTCTTTTTATTAGCCATAAGCAACCTCGGGCTCACACAGCATTAATTGAATCGAATGGTCGACACGAATTTGATCCACCTTTCTAAGTCGTTGGCCAATAACTTTCGGCGATACTCGAAAATGCTTGGCCGCTGTTGCCATATTGAGTTTTAATAAATACTGAGCCGATAGTGCAAGCGTTTTCGTTGGCTTCACTGGCGTTATCCCCAATGATTTGATCACTTCGAGCGCCACTGCGCGCCCTAAAAGCGGCGGAACACTATTGCCTACTTCCCGAAAACCATGCCATTTTGTTGAATGAAATCGGAACCAATCTGGATAGGAATGCAGGCGAGCAGCTTCGCGCACGGTGATTACGCGCGGGTAAGTTGGGTGAATTGGACGCGGACTGGTAAATGCGCCCCGCGCCGAATCTGTTCCTGCACGTAAGGTGTTGCAAACTCCGTTTGGGTCAAGCTTTAGGAAACGCGACACTGCCTCAGTTTCCCCGTTTAAAGTATCAATAAATCGTTTTTTTGATAATTCCGTGTGTTCCGTGCGACCGCTGCAGGTCAGCAGCGTTCGATCAAACTTGCGCGGATAGCTGTAGTCTTTCGGGTCGCTAATCAAACCACGCAACCGTTTTGCGTAAAGTGCATTCGTTGAATAAGTGGTGTGCACCGAATCGCCTTGCAAGAGTTCGGGAAAATCATCAGCGTTCGGGATGTCTAAGATTGCATCGCGTACTTTTATCCGTTCTGAAGGTATTGGGTATTCCGGTATTGGCAACCCCTTGCGGGCACCCATTAAAAATAATCGTTGTCGACTTTGCGGCACTCCAAAGTCTGCTGCATTTAATACTTTCCAGGGCATCGCAACTTGATAGCCTGCATTAGTCATCTCGGCAACAACTTCATCGAGAAATTTTTTATGCTTCCCGATCGTCAGCCCTTTCACATTTTCGAACACGAAATAGCTTGGCTGAAGTTCCCGAATGAGTCGAACAAAGTGAAAAATCAACTCATTACGCGGATCGTCTAGTGCGCGCTTACCAATCAGAGAAAATCCCTGACACGGTGCGCCGCCACAAACCACGTCGACCTGACGATTCCCAATACCTGCGCTACATCGAATTTCGTCGCCCGTGAGATCGGTCACGCTCGCGCAAAGTGTCGCTGTGTCTGGGAAATTGTAATGGTGAACGGCGCAATGAATTGGGTCAATTTCCACTGCGGCCACAATATCAAAGCCCGCTTGTTCAAACGCTAACGACAAACCGCCAGCCCCTGCAAAAAGATCAATTGCGATTGGGCGTCGCGTGAGATCAGAATTTTTGAACATAATTCACTTGGTAAAAAGGGCGCACACGCATGGGAGCACCGGAAAATAGAGAGTTAGTTTTGCATGGCAAAGGTTTCAATGCCGCAGCGCCGCCTGCAATGCACGCCGAATCAATTCTTCCGCGCTTAATCCAGCGGCATCGACTTTCTTCAGCAGCGCCTGCACTTCGATCGGCTTGTAACCTAGCGATCCTAGCGCAACGGTGGCTTCCGTCAGTGGATCGGTAGCCACGGCCGCACCCGCGCGCAGGGCGATGACGCCGGTACCGCTAAAGCTGCCGAGTTTGTCTTTTAACTCAACAATCATGCGTTCTGCGGTTTTTTTCCCGACACCAGGAATACGCGTCAAGGCCACCACGTCGGCGGTTTGAATAAGCCGAGTAAATTCCGCCACGCTAGCCCCAGAAAGCACCGCTAACGCCAATTTCGCGCCGACTCCGGTTATTTTTAGCAGCGTACGAAATAGCGCGCGATCAGATTCAGTGCCAAAGCCGTACAGCGAATGCGCGTCTTCTTTAATCGCAAGGTGCGTGTGCAGCACCACTTCTTTGCCTACTTCCGGCAAGTCATAAAACGTCGACATCGGCGCGTCGACTTCATAGGCCACGCCTTGCACATCTACCAATAAATGCGGCGGCTGCTTTTGCAGCAAAATTCCGCGCAAACGCCCGATCACAGTTTGCAGCCGGTCACAGTTTGCGGCTGCTAGGAATAGGGCGTGCGGCCGAGCCCTGCGGTCTAGACGTTGCGCTCGGGCCAGACGCGGGCCGGGTGGGCGTTGCGGTCGGCGTTGCGGTCGGGATACCAAAACCGGGCGGGATTGCCGCACCAATCACACCCGACTGAAACTGTTTGAATAACTCTAAATTGCGTTCGGTCATGGTTTGAAAAACGCTTAATGGCGATTGCCCAAGCACGGTGTTCAGTTGCGAGCGGAACTGCTGTTGTTGATCCAAAAACGTTTGCAAACTGCGTTCCAAATAGCTGGCCATAAAGCCTTGCAGTTGGTCGCCATAAAAGCGAATCAGCTGGGACAACAAACGCGTGGACAGCATCGGCTGGCCTTTTTCTTCGCACTCAGAAATGATTTGCAAAAGCACTTGACGGGTTAGATCTGCGCCAGTCTTGGCGTCTTGAACCTCAAAATCTTCGCCATCCGTGACCAGTTGGCGAATGTCTTCGACGGTAACGTAACTGGAGATCACGGTGTCGTACAAACGCCGGTTCGGATATTTCTTGACGATGCGAGTTTTGGCCATAAGGTGAACGCCCGTAGAAACTGCCTAAGATGTTAAGTGTAAGGCTTATACCAAGCACTAATTTGCGTTTTTGCGGCTACGCAACATTTATTCGGATTCTTAGCGCAGGCCGGGTTGCCTGTTCCAGCGCGCTCAAATACTGATGCGCTTGCGTAGTTGAACTACCGCACATTAACGTCTCTGGCCGCAAGGACAGGCAAACCGCCGGGCGCTCAGGCATGCCGAAAAGTAGGCAGCCTAGCTGCGCATCTAGTTGCACACAAGGCACTCCAGGCGGTTTGCCGTCCGGCATGCCCGGGATTGGGCTTGAGATTGAAGGCGCAATGCAGCACGCCGCGCAGTGCGCGCGACACTGCATTACAACTTTGCGCCAAGCGCGCTGGCAATGCGCAGCACGTCAGCAAAAACGCCCGCTGCGGTGACCTCGGGGCCGGCACCTGGGCCGCGCACGATCAGCGGGTTGGCGTAATAGCGCGCGGTTTGAAACTGCACAATATTGTCGGTCAGCGCGACGTGCGCAAAAGCGTGGGTGTTGGGCAAGCTTTGTAAGGAAACTGTCAACTTGGCGCGCGCACCGGTTGCGGCTTTTGGCGGCACTAACTTGGCAACAAAACGCAGCACCGATTGATTGGCGTGGGCTTCATCAAACTTGGCCTGCATCGGTGCATCAAATTCCGGCAAGCGGCGCATAAATTCCTCGACCGACGCGCCGGCTAGCACGGCGGGCACCAGCGATTGAACTTCGACATCGTCCAAAGACACCGTTAAGCCCATCTCACGCGCCAAAATCACCAGCTTGCGGGCGACGTCTTTGCCGGATAAGTCATCTCTAGGATCCGGTTCGGTGTAGCCCAGCTTTTTCGCTTCATTGACGAGCTCCGAAAACGCCAAGCTACCGTCGAAGCGATTAAACAAATACGCCAACGTGCCGGAAAACATGCCCTCAATGGATTCAATCTGATCGCCGGTATCGAGCAAATCCCGCAAAGTCGAAATTACCGGCAAACCCGCGCCGACCGTGGCTTCATAGCGAAATTTCGCCGAGCCAGCATTGGCACAAATTAAATCAAAGCGCTGTTGATCACCGGCGCCGGCGTTTTTATTGGGGGTCACGACATGAATGCCGCGTGCCAACCAGCCCGCATAATGTTGCGCGACCGCATCGGAGGCGGAGCAATCCACGATCAAGGCATGCGGCAAATGTTCGGCCAACACGGAATCGGCAAACTTGTCTAATTCCAGCTCGGTGCCACTTTGCTGATAGGCGCTGAGCGCTTCGCTATCAGAAGCAAAACCTAGATCTGAGTGCGCCATTTTGCGGCTGCCAGCAATTGCGCGAATGCGTAAATCTAAATTGGTGCCCTCGCGTAGCCTTGGGCTGGCGGCAAACATCTGCTTGAGTAACGCTTGGCCGACTTGACCTGGGCCGATCAAACCCACGCTCAGCGTTTGCGCGGACAAATAGAAACCCGCATGGACCGCACGTAAGGCGCGCGTCGCGTCGACTTCGCGGATCGCCACCGAGATATTGCGCTCCGAGCTGCCTTGCGCAATCGCGCGCACATTGATGCGCGCACGGCCTAGTGCGGCAAATAGTCGGGCCGCCACACCGGGAACTCCGGCCATGCCATCGCCGACCACTGCCAAAACTGCGATCCCAGGTTCTGCCGAAACGCTTTGGATCGTGCCCGCGCCTAGCTCGCGCACAAAGGCATCGCTGAGCAACAGTCGGGCTTTTTCCGCAACTGCTTGTTGCACCACACAGCAAATCGAGTGTTCTGAGCTGCCTTGGCTGATCATAACCACCGAAACGCCCGCGCTTTTAAGCGCGCTAAACACGCGCTCCGCCGTGCCCGGAACGCCAATCATGCCAGCGCCTTCAATGGTGACCATGGCCTGCGCGCCAATGGTGGTAATGCCTTTGATCGGCGGCTGGCGGGAAAGGTTGGCATCAATACGCGTGCCTGGATGCGTGGGATTAAAGGTGTTGCGAATAAAAACTGGCAAATTCTTGCGGGTCGCCGGGGCCATGGTTTGTGGATGAATGACCTTGGCACCGAAATAAGCCAACTCAAATGCCTCTTGATAGCTCATGTGGGAGAGCACTTGCGCCTCGGGCACTTGCCTAGGGTCGGCACTCAGTATGCCGTCCACATCAGTCCATATGTGCAGCTCAGCGGCGTCAAACAAAGCTGCAAAAATGGCGCCGGAATAGTCGCTGCCATTGCGCCCAAGCGTGGTAATTCGGCCGGATTGATCGCGCGCGACAAAGCCAGTCACAACAAAACGCTTGGGTATGCCATCAGCAAACATCTCGCGCAAATAGGCGGCAAGTCGCGCTTCGGATTCCGGCCAAAGCACCTGACAACCTAGCTCGGTGTGCTCTACCCGCAATATTTCACGCGCATCAATGCAGTGTGCGGCATAGCCTTTCGCGTGAAAACTTAAAGTCACCAAGTGCGCCGAAAACACCTCGCCCAAGCCAGAAATAAACTCCAGCGCGCCTTTGGGCGCATCACCCAATAAGCGTAGGGCTTTTAAAAGCTCCGCAAGTTCGCTGAACTTAGCGGCAAATTCGTTTTGTGCGAGATGCGCCTGCGCGCCCAATAGCGCCACCGCGGCGCTGTCATGCTGCTGTTTGAGCGCGTACAGGCCAATGTCGACATCGCCACCAGAGGCGGCGGTTTCCGCCAAGGCGATCAACGCATTCGTCACACCCTGCATGGCGGAAACAACGATCACTTGACCGGCATCATCGCGTGCCGCCATCAGCTCGACTACGGCAGCGATGCGCTCGGCGCTGGCTAGGCTTGAGCCGCCAAATTTATGTGCGATCAGACTCATGTTTTTATTCTACAAACGAAAGCGAGCCGCCGATGATCGCAAGCGAATGCGCTTGGGGCAACGGGAAAATTCGACATGTGTGCGACAAATATTTAGGCAATTCAAGCGGTTTTGCGGTTTTGGTGCATCAATTTGATCCAGACGCGAACGGATTACACCCCGTTAACTGACCAAATTGGCGCCCATGACCAAAATCTTCACTAAACAATACCGTGCGACGGCTGCGAATAGCCGCTTCAACGATGAGCCCATCAAACCAAGAGCCCATCAAACCAAGAGATTTTCTCAAGCTCTGCGAGCTCATGCGCATCAAGCACAAATTGCGCCAGCTGCCTGAGCGTTGATGCAATTCGTCACGCAACCCTTTCGTTTCAGTTTGCGAGCGATTGTGCATCGCAATTGCAATCCAAGGCATCAAGCGCTTCAAATCGACGGCGTTTTGCATCGACGTATCGACCCAAGTAGTCATGTACCAATGCTTTGACCGAGGTTTGATCACGCAAAGCCGCTTGGCGAGCCTGCGGCAAAAGTGAGTCATCTATGCTTAGGGTTAAATTTGCCATTTTCGATTTTCAATTCACACGAAACCAGCGTAGCACAGGGTTAAATGGCTCAGAATAAGATCAAGTCAGCCTTCTGCGCCGCAAGCATCGCTGCTATGACCAACTACCCTGCGCAAACGTTACAGTTTCGGCATAATCAGCTTTGACAATCAAACCCTTGACGGAGCGACAACAATGATTTTTGGGAAAATGTGGGCCGCATTTCGCGCGCAACTAAATAAGCTTGCCAACGTGTTCTTTGAAGCCGATCCGGTCGCACAGATGCGCTACGAATATGACCGTTCGGTGGAACAGCTCAAAGAAGGCCGCACCGGCTTGGAAATGTATCGCGCGTTAGTCGAGAAAGTGACGCGTCAAGTTAAAACTAACGAAGCGCACGTTGCCAAGCTAGAGGCCCAGACCAAGGCTTATTTAAAAGCCGGTGATCGTGAAACGGCGGCGAAATTCGCGTTGGAGCTAGAAAAAGCGCGCACCGAACTCAAGCAAAACCAAGAACAATTGGCAATGCACGAGGGCAGTTACGAAAATAATCTGAAAAAAATTCAAAACGCGATGAAAAAGCTGGGCGATGTGCGCAACCGCATCGATAAGCAGGAAGCGGATCTAAAAATGAGTGAAGCCGAAGCTGAAGTCGCCAAACTGGCCGAGCAGTTCAATTTTAATGTCACCACCGACTTTGGCCAGTTAGAAGATGTGATGCAAAAGAAAATTGATCTCAACCGCGCCGCCGTGCGTGTCAGTGCCGATATGAGTCAGGAAGGCATTGCTAGCATTGATGCGGAAGAACGCATGGAAGGGCAAATGGCAGAAGACGCGCTTAAGCGTATGGAAGTGGAGATGGGCATTCGCACGCCAGAAACCTCGCAATCAGCGCCAGCGGAAAAGCAACTCGGGCCGGCACAAACGAACTGAATCGCATCCAGGCGGCATATAGATCTTTTATTTACGGAGTACACACCATGAGTCAACAACCCAAGCCGGCGTTTTATTTCGTCGTACTGCTGGTCATTTTAAGCCTACTCGGCTATGCGTTTTATCGTTTTCAGAACCGCGCATCCGATGCGCCAGCGGTGGTACAACCGCAGGATCAGTCGCAATCGGGCGATGCCAATCCAGTCAATGGAGACGCGCCTGCAGGCAGCACCGAGGCCCCTGACAGTACTAGCGTCGCCACCACCGTTAAGGAATACACCTTTCAACCGGCGCAACGTTTACCGGAAGTCAAGGGTGTTTCTAACTATGCCGCGCTAGAAGATAATACCGTCAAAATGGCGCTCAACGTTTGGGCGGGCTGGGCACCTATTGTGTACGCCAATGGCGGTGCCAAACCTGGCAAAGTTTGGAAGGCTGCGGATGGCTCAAGTTTCAAAGTTGAGCTGATTTTGATTGATGATCCGGTGCAGATGCGCGACGCGTTTGCCAGCGGCCAAGTGCATACCGGTTGGGCTACGGTCGATATGCTGCCCTTGTTGGTACAGGGCCTACGTAAAGATTCGCGCGTCATGCCACGCATTTTCCAACAGATTGACTGGAGCAATGGTGGCGACGGCATTGTGGTGCGCTCCGGCATTAAAACCGCATCGGAACTGTCTGGCAAAAAGGTGGCATTAGCGCAAAACTCGCCATCGCATTTCTTCTTGCTCAACACGCTGATTAATAGCGGTGTTAATCCCGCTGAAGTCAATATGATTTTCACCGCCAACGCCTTTGAAGCGGCGGCAGCATTCAATGCCGACAAGTCGATTTCTGCCGTGGTTACTTGGGCTCCTGACATTTACAACCTCAGCGAAGCCAAGG
>JAYTAO010000057.1:0-2129 GCA_043737435.1 Rhodanobacteraceae bacterium
CGGAAAAAAAGCGTTAATCTTGCGGCGCATAATTCGGCTAGAGTTAACAACTGGTACCAAAACAATGGCTGATACCCAATTCAATTGATGGAGAAACCGCATGACACACCCTAGTACAAGCAAAAACAGGCGATTGAGCGCGATTAAATCAAGCGCTAAAAAGCCCGTTAAACATACGCTTTGGATGGCGCTCGCGCTGGCTGGCTTGATTGGGCCACTGCCGCAAGCTTTTGCACAGCAAGCCGACGATAGTGATGAGGCCGTCCAGCTAGACACAATTTCCGTAATCGGCAGCCGCCGTGTGGCACCGCGTTCGTCCGATACCGACAGCGTCGTGCCGGTAGATGTATTGAACATCAGCAAAGAAGTTGAACGCTCGCCGCAATTTGATTTGGCGCAAACGCTGCAATTTGTTGCGCCTTCGTTTCACTCCACGCGCCAAACTGGTGCCGACGGCGCGGATTTGGTCGATTCAGCAGCGCTGCGCGGCTTAGGTTCGGATCAAACCTTGGTGTTGGTAAACGGCAAACGCCGCCACAGCACTTCTCTAGTCACCATTTTCGGCGCGCGCAATCGCGGTAATACCGGCACAGACTTGAATACGATTCCGCTATTGGGCGTTGAGCGCATTGAAGTGTTGCGCGATGGTGCGGCGGCGCAATACGGCTCCGATGCGATTGCGGGCGTGATGAATATCGTGATGAAAACCAAGCCCGGCTGCGAAGGTATTTTGGGTTATGGTCAATACTCGCGCGGCGATGGTTTGAACTATCAGGCCAGCGCCTACTGCGGGTTCCAGTTTGGCGACGGTGGCCACGCCGCATTTACCGGCGAATATTTGGATCGTGGCAGCTCAGATCGCTCGCCGGGCTTGCGCATTATTGGGGACACCGCTGTCGAAAATGCCACCTTCGCATTTGATGGTAATTTACCGATTGCCGATATGGGCGGCCTGTATTTGACCGCCGGCTATCAACAGCGTGACGCCAGCTCTGGTGCGTTCGAGCGTGGCGGCGTGGGCACAGACGACATCCCAAGCCGCAATTCGGCGCTGCTGTATCCGAATGGTTTCGTGCCCTTTATTAACGGGGATTTAGAAGATCGCTCGCTTACCGCAGGCTTTAAAACTCAGTTCGCAGACTGGTATGCAGATTTTAGCCAGAGCTATGGCTACAACAGCCTAGACTACCGCATCACCAATACCCTCAATGCGTCCATCGCCAACAGCAATGCTGGGCGCAGTCCCACCGAATTTAATGCCGGTGGTTTTGCCTTTTCGCAATACACCACCAATATCGACTTTAGCCGCTATTTCGATAACTATTTCCAAGGCTTAAACGTTGCCTTCGGCGCGGAATATCGCAAAGAAAACTATGAAATTTTCGCAGGTGAGCTCGGTTCTTACACCGACGCCGATGGTGCGGGTGGCGGCAATGCGGGTAGCCAAGGCTTTCCGGGCTTCCAACCCAGCGATGTAGTCGATAAAAGCCGCAATAACTATGCGGTTTACGGTGATTTTGAAGCCACGCTTTCGGATCGGCTCACCACCGATGTTGCGTTGCGCTACGAGGACTACAGTGATTTTGGTAACACCCTCGATGGCAAACTGGCGGCAGCCTATCGCGCTAATGATGTGATTGTATTCCGGGGCTCGATCAGTAGCGGCTTTAGGGCGCCCGGCCTGCAGCAGCGGTATTTTTCCTCGACCTTCACCGACTTTATCAATGGCCGGCCCGTTGACGTCGTGCTTGCCCCCAACCGTGGCGCATTAGCGATCGCTGCTGGCATTCCAAGCTTGACCGAAGAGCAGTCATTAGGCTTTGGCGGCGGTATTACCGCCTCGTTTGATGATGCATCGGCGCTCACGCTTGATGTGTATCGCATTAATATTGATGACCGTATTGTGCTGTCCGGGCGTTTTGATCAGACTGATCCGACCATAGGTGCTGCGCTGGCACGTCTAAACGTCAGTCAAGCGCAGTTTTTCGTCAACTCCGTCGATACCCGCACGCAGGGCCTAGATATCACCTACAGCCGCACGGATGACGTGGGTGAAGGCAAACTGGGCACCAATTTCGCCTACACGCACAACAAAACCGAAGTGCGCGCGATTAATTTGCCAGCGCGCT
>JAYTAO010000058.1:0-2124 GCA_043737435.1 Rhodanobacteraceae bacterium
CAAGGATTCGTACACTTTTTCTAACCGATGGGCGGCTGCGAGTGGTGTATGCCACGGGTGCCAGCGGTGTTAAAATTGTGGACGTGGCAAACGATGGCAGCTTCAATGAGATCAATGTTGTAACGAACCAAATTAAATCAATCATCGATATCGGTGCGTCCGGAGGCATCTTAATTGCGGCAACGGCGCCGAATTCCTCGCTTGCTATCGAGCTGATAGCGCTGCTTCCCTCCGGCGCGATCTCGTTTCGTAGAGCCATTGCCAATAACGTTTCGCTAAATCAAATTTCAGGCCGCGTGCTCGAGAATTCCGAAGTAGTGATCAGTACGCCCAGTCAATCCCCACCTGGAGGCACCTTCGACACGGTACTGTTGAATGCAGCCGGTGTTGAGCGCTGGGCCGTGGCCTCATCCCGTCTCAGCGCTAATGACTATGGAGCTAAAATTTTAGCGGACGACAAGAATGTGTATCTGGTGCGAAGAGAGAATTCAAATACAAAGACGCGGGTTTACGCGCTGTCGCTTGGGAGTGGCAATGCGGTCTGGACCCAGGAGCTTAAAGTTGCACCAGACGCCACGACTGATCTTTACGTAGCACCCAATAGCGACGAACTCCTAGTCTTCACAAGTAGCGAAACGGGCGTGCAACTCAGTCGGTTGAATAGTGCTAGTGGTGCGCTATTGGAACAGCGCTTTCTGGATTGCAAAATTGCCCGCTGTACGTTGCGCGCGAACAACATCAGTAGCGCTGGCGATTTTATTACAGTCAGCGAAACGAAGGAGTTTGGCCACAAAGAAATTGTTCTGGGACGGGCTGTGGTAACCAACATTGCAGTCCAAATCAGTACCGATCAGGCCGGGCTTTCCGGTGCGTGGTACACGCCTCAAATCAGCGGGCAAGGCTTTTTCTTAGAATATTTCCCGCAAAATAAGCTGTTGTTTGCGCCTTGGTTTACCTTTGCGAACGAATTCTTTGAGGCAGGAGCGGCGCCCAACTCAGACGACGTTGCTAAACTGCGCTGGTACACACTCAGCGGCACTGTGGAACCCGGTGCCAAAGTCGCGCAGCTGGAAATTCGCCGGAATGTCGCGGGTGCATTTAACAGCGCTCCTATTACTGAGTCCACCGTGGTTGGCACCGCCACTTTGCGCGCACGCGACTGCAACCGCGCGACGCTAGAGTTCGAGTTTATCCCCAGCGAAGCAGCGGGCAAGTACGGCCTTCTGCCGCTGGATCGTTTGGCTGGCGGCTCCGCACCTTGCCAATTAAGCAACGGGCAAACACTGCCCGGACGTGATGCGCGCACCGCACGCGGCGGCTTTGATGGCCGCCAAAGTGGGTCATGGTACCAGCCCCAAACCGCAGGCCAAGGCTTCATGATGACCGTTCAGCCAGCCACCGACGCTGTGCCAGGGTTCTTCTTCGGCGGCTGGTTTACTTATGATGTGGGGGCGCCAAATGATCCCACCTCCCAGCATTGGCTAACTTTGTCTGGAGAAATCCCGGTCAATGCCCAAGCGGGTGTGGTGCCGGTAGTGATTTACCGCACGCTGGGGGGGCAGCTTGCTAGTGTTCCGACCCAGAACAACGCGATTTTGGGCCATGGCAGCGTGAGCTTTTCCGGCTGCGCCAGCGCATTGCTGCGGTATCAGTTCGATGACGCCCTAATCGCAGGCGCGTTTAGGGCGCGCGTGGGTGAAATCAATTTGCAGCGATTGGGCGCTTGCCCGGCACTCTAGATCGCTTAATAAGTAATTGAAATAAAACGCATTTTCAAACCCTAAGGTTTTCCTAAGGTTGCGAAATGGATTGTACTGGGACACTCAGGCCGCACTTAAACCGAACGCGGGGCTGAAAATGCAACAAAAACAATCTGATGAAACTTGTGATGGACGAGTGCTATTAAATCCGCTTTTTTTGAAACGCTTGCGGCAAAAACGGGGGCTTAGCCAGGATGGTCTAGCGGAAGAGTGTTCGGACAATCGCTTATGTCTTTCATTGGCATCAATCAAGCGCGCAGAAGCAGGTAGGCCGGTGCTTTATCGAACTGCCCGCCATCTAGCGACTTTTTATTGCATTGCATTGGATCATTTGCTGGCGCCAACGGCCGCGTCTGAATTAGTA
>JAYTAO010000059.1:0-5389 GCA_043737435.1 Rhodanobacteraceae bacterium
GGGCATTTGCATGAGCTGGAATTCGACACCGTCAAGCTCGACCAGGCTTTTACGCGCCAAATGATGACCTCCGAACGCTGCTTTGAGCTCGTGCGCGGCATCGTCAATATGATTCACGCCATAGGCGCAAAAGTGATCGCGGAAGGTGTAGAAACCCGCGAACAAGCAGAAAAATTACGCGGCTTAGGCGTGGAATATCTGCAGGGTTGGTACATAGGCCGCCCTGCTCCGGCCGGGGATATGGTTGGGTTTTTGCAGCGCGTGGGAATGCCTTAGGTGCAATACCTAAATTCGACTTCAGACCGCGGTACGCCTATCCTTTAGCTCCCCCAATTTTTGTCGGAGTTAATATGAAAATTCTCTACACCGCGCACGCTAGCTCTAGTGAAGGCCGTGATGGCCACACCAAGTCCAGTGACGGCGTGATCGATTTGGCGTTGTCTATGCCGAAAAGCATGGGTGGCTTAGGTAAAGAAGGTGCGACCAACCCCGAGCAACTGTTTGCTTGTGGTTATTCTGCTTGCTTTGGTGGCGCAGTTGCGCACGTGGCAAAGCTGCAAAAGCGCCCGATTGCGCATGTCGAAGTGAATGCGGACGTTTCGATTGGTCTGAAAGAAGCCGGTGGCTTGGGCTTGGCGGTCACACTCAATGTGCGCATTCCAGAACTCAGCCGCGCTGATGCTGAAGCGCTAGTCGCCGCCGCGCATGAAGTTTGCCCGTATTCGGTCGCTACCCGCGGCAATATCGTCGTAACCCTGGTAGTAATGGATTGAACGATAGCTTCAAGCCCAGCGCAGCTTGGACCACACCGCCTAAGCTGAGCAATCCGGCCCCTGGCGCCACGCCGTTATGCGCACTGAACGACATTCCCGATGGCGGCGCCATTGAGCTGGAATTTGCCGGCGATTCGCTGGTGGCGATTCGTTACGGTGCCCAGGTTTATGTGTATCAAAACATCTGCCCGCATGCCGGGCGCGCACTGAACTGGGCACCGGGCCGATTTTTATTGAGCCTAGGCCAGCTGGTGTGCGCCGCGCACGGGGCCGCTTTTAAGCCAGAGAATGGCGAATGTATCGGCGGGCCATGCCGTGGCCAGAGTTTGACAAAGTTCGAGGTGTATCTAGACCACGATCAGGTTTACGCGCGCTAATTTTGCGCCGCTAGCCGCCTTTCTAGGCGCTGCCGCCCCACAAACATCCGAGAATCGATATGAACTTAATGGAATTAGTCAAACCACATTTAACCCCTGCGCTGATGCAAAAAGCCGCCGCTTGGTTAGGTGAGTCCGAATCTGGCCTGAGTAAAGCATTGTCCGCAATCTTCCCGACCGTTATCGGCGCAATTATTAGCAAAGCCGACAGCCGCGGATTTGTCGATACGCTAAGCGGCATGCTGAGCAGCCCTGATCTAAATGCCGGCGATTTACTGGACGATGTCAGCCGTGTTTTTAACGCGGATAACGCCAGCAGCCCAATCGGTGAGTTGGGTGCGCGCTTATTGAGCTCACTTTTTGGCGACAAACAACAAAGCTTAGGCCAAGCGATTTCTCAACATGCGGGCATTGGCATAGGCTCAGTGGGGAAATTGCTGGGTGCCAGCGCACCGGTGGTGCTGGCGCAGTTAAGTATGCAAAGCAAAACTGCAGCTAGCTTGAGTGCATTGCTGGCGCTTTTAGCGAACCAAAAAGCGACGTTGATTGCAAGTATTCCCGGCAGCATTGGCGCAGCGGCTGGCCTAAACGGTGCCGGTGCTGCAAGTGCGGCCTCTAGTTTCAGCGCAAATAGCCGCCAAGTTGCGTCGAAATCTAATGCTTTCCCGCTTTGGTTAATCCCGCTGCTTGCGATCATTGGCATCGGCATCTGGTGGCTTTTCAAGTCGCAGCGCGCGCCCGAATCGGCTGCACCTCAACCCGCCGTGCAAACGCAACAGCCCGGATCCAATTCTCCCTCGGAAACGGCAGCAGTGGCTATGCCTGCGGTGGTCGCTCCCACAGATATAGCGATGCCTGCCGCGACTACAGAATCAGCCGCGACTACAGAATCAACTCCAGCCGCTGATCTAAATGGTTTTACTGATCGTACGCTGCCTAACGATGTAAAGATCAATATTGCCAGCGCAGGCTCCGAAGCGAAGCTTTTGGACTTCATTGCAGACGCGACGCAAGTCTTGGACAAGGAAACGTGGTTTGAATTAGATGCAGTTTTGTTTGATAGCGACACCGCAAGCATGCGCGCGGAATCGGCGACCCAAATTGGCAATATTGCGGCGATCCTCAAAGCATTTCCGAACGTCCAGCTGAAAATTGGCGGCTACACCGATAACTCCGGAGAGGCGACAGAAAATCTCGGACTTTCGGCAGACCGCGCCAATTCAGTGCTAAACGCAATCGCAGCACTCGGCGTCGATTCCGCGCGTTTAAAAGCCGAAGGCTACGGCCCAGAACACCCAGTGGCTGCCAATGCAACGCAAGAAGGTCGGCAAAAAAACCGACGGGTTTCGTTGCGCGTCACTGCGAAATAAGCCGCTCTCGCGCACTAAATCCGGCCTAGTTGCCGGGTTTTTTTTAGTCACGGCGCGCAGAGCTGTATTGCATCCGACTTGAACCAAGCGAAAATCTCGACTTCGCCAGCGCAAACGCTTATGGTGCGGGCCCCGGCTAGGCCTAGTGCTGCTAGATCAGCGCCGAAACAGTTGACTCAAACGCGCCATGGCGAAAAAAGAAAAAGATACTGAAGACAAAGGCCGCATAGCCACGCATAAACGTGCGCGCTTTGAGTTTTTTATTGACGAACGCTTTGAAGCGGGCATCGCCTTGCAAGGTTGGGAAGTCAAAGCGCTGCGTCAAGGCCGCGTGGCATTTAGTGAAAGTTATGTGCTGCTCAAAGACAACGAGGCATTTTTGTTTGGCTGCCAGATCACGCCGCTCATCTGCGTTAACACCCACGTCGTAATCGACAAGCTGCGCACGCGCAAGTTACTGCTGCATCGCGATCAGATCGATAAACTGATTATTGCGGTCGAGCGCAAAGGCGCAACCGCGATTCCACTGTCCATGTTTTGGAAGAAAAACAAAGTCAAAGTCGAGATTGCGCTGGCCCGCGGCAAGCAGCTACACGACAAGCGCGCCACCGAAAAAGAGCGCGACTGGCAGCGGGACAAACATCGCGTGCTGCGTGACCACAACAAATAATTCCATTTCCATTTCATTAAAGCAACTTCGTTGACCCGCTCCGCCCTCCTCAACGTACTATCTGTACGCCTGTCGTCGTTGCTCCCTCGCCGCCTAGTTGCTCGTCTGAAATGAAATTGGAATACGCACAATAAATAAAAACCTATTTAAGACAGCAAACAGCATGAGCGCAAAGATTTTAGACGGCAAACGCATCGCGGAAGAATTGATTGCGCAACTGCGTCTGCGGGTCAAAGCGCGCGTAAGGGCCGGGCAACGCGTGCCGGGTTTGGCGGTTATTTTGATCGGCACCAATCCAGCCAGCCATGTCTACGTCAAAAATAAGCGCGCCGCTTGCGCGAAGGCAGGTTTTTATACTCGCGACTTTAATTTGGCCGCCAGTTTTAGCCAGCATGAATTGCTGGCATTGATCGACACGCTCAACATCGACCCGACAATTCACGGCATTTTGGTGCAAATGCCGCTGCCGCTACATATTGATGCACGCGCGGTCATTGCGCGCATTGCGCCGAGTAAAGATGCCGATGGCTTCCACGCCGAGAATATTGGTCGACTTGCATTACGCGAACCCGGCCTAAGGCCCTGCACGCCCAAAGGCATCATGACTTTGCTGGCACACACCGACAAACCTGTGCGCGGCAGCGACGCTTTGGTCATCGGCGTTAGCAATCATGTCGGCAGGCCAATGGTGTTGGAACTAATGCTGGCGGGTGCCACCGTCACTGCCGCACATCGCTTTACCAAAGATCTGCAGGCACATATTGCGCGTGCCGATTTACTCATCGTCGCCGCCGGCAAGCCCGGTTTGGTGCCTGGAGAATGGATCAAGCAAGGTGCGGTCGTGATCGATGTTGGCATCAATCGCTTGAGCGATGGCAGCCTGCGCGGCGACGTTGATTTTGCCGCCGCCAGCCAGCGCGCCAGTTGGATTACGCCGGTACCCGGAGGCGTGGGGCCGATGACGGTCGCGACGTTATTACAAAACACGCTCGAGGCTTGCGAAGCCTCCATCTAGAGAAAATACGATGACTTTGACAAGAATCACCTCAATCGCGTTACTGGCTGTGCTCACCAGCGCCTGCGGCGGCATTATGCGCAAAGTGCAAAATAACCTCGCCGAGCAACTCACGCAAAGCGCGCTAAATCATGACGACCCAGAAACCGTGGGTGCGGCACTTCCCGCCTATTTGCTCCTGCTAGATGCCAGCGCCAATAATCCGGACGCCGACGGGGCAAGCTTGTGCTCGGCGGCAAAACTTTACAGCACCTACGCTGGCGCATTCGTCAGCGACGCGGCGCGCCAGCAACGCCTGTCAGCACGCGCTTTGCGCTACGGCGTGCGCGGTGCGTGTGCGCTGGAAAAATCCTTGTGTTCCGCCACGAGCCGCAACTTTGAAGCGCTGGAGCCGATCGTCAAAAAACTGGGTGCCAAGGAACTCCCTGCCCTATCCTGCTTAGGCGGGGCCTGGGCCAGCGACGTGCAAGCGCGCGCCGATCAGCCCGACGCCCAAGCCGACGCGCCGAAAGTGCGCGTAATTTACGAGCGAATCGCCGCATTGAATCCAACCTATGGCAGCGGCGAAGCGCAGATGGTGTTGGGCGTGATGAATTCCTTACTCCCACCCGCACTGGGCGGCAAACCTGAAATCGGTGCCATGCATTTTAAGAAAGCTGTTGAGATCAGCGACGGCAAAAACCTTATGGCGAAGGTTTTATACGCACAGTTTTATGCGCGTCTGATTTTTGATCAGAAATTGCACGACAAGCTGCTCAATGAAGTCCTGGCGGCACCGTTAGATGCCAAAGATTTGACCCTAAGCAACCAAATCGCCAAAACCCGCGCGCAGGCGCTGCTTGACAGTGGTAAGGATTATTTTTAGGCGGCCGGAACGCGACCTGGTCGGCTATTGCCGCAATCCGACCGCAACATCCCGAAATGCCGCCAGCGCCGCTTCAAGATGATCAATGATCTCCTGCTGCAACACCTCAGGCGGCGGCAAATCATCCAAGTTGTCCAGGCTGTCGTCTTTCAGCCAGAAGATGTCGAGGCTTGCTTTGTCACGTGCCAATAGCTCGTCATAGCGAAAGAACTTAAAGCGTTCAGTTTCGCGGCGTTCGTGCCGGTTTTCAGGGTTGTAGCATTGAATGAAGTCTTGTAGGTCGGCCTGCTTTAACGTCCGAGTTTTGAGCGTGAAGTGC
>JAYTAO010000060.1:0-5381 GCA_043737435.1 Rhodanobacteraceae bacterium
AGCACTGGCACCCAGCACCAGTTTTTCCGATGCGCGCTATCGCTTTCGCGATATGGAAGAACGCGTGCGCAACATGGAAGAGTATGTAACCAGCGCGAAGTACGAGTTCGAACGGGAAATGCGCCGTACGCCTGCGCCCGGGCAGCACAGCCCGATGCAGAGTTAAGTCGTACTTTAAGTAATTGAACCCAGGCGCAGTTGGTCTGGGTTTTTTATTTGCGCAAGTCCAAGTGGAAAAAAATGGTCACTGCTGGCTGCAAAGCATTTATTACACAAGAAAAAGCCCACTGCGCTTAGGCGCGGCAAGCTACAGGGCGTCTTTCTTTAGAGTTATGCCCGCTAATACGCAAAAGAAGGCACAGACTCCGAAGCTACAACCGGCGCCAACCGTAAAGTTAACGACCAGATTTTGATAATCACTGAATTCCGGCCCGTGGCCGAATAGGTAGCTGAATGCGCCCGCGCCGAACACGGTGGTATAGAAGCACAGCCTAACCGCATTGACCTTATTGAAGTACCTAAGTACCAAAAACGTTGGAAGACATATAAGTGCCAGACCCAGGTAGCCGAATACCAATAAAATTACAATGACGAGCGGCAATGCCAAAAGCAAGGAAAACACATCAAACCCAGGAAGCAAAGCAGCTAAAGGCAATGCAAGAAATGGTGTGATCAGGGGTGCGCAGAAGAACGACTGCACTATTGATGGCTCAGGAAGGGGCTCGATTCCCATACGGGCGCGGCTTAGCGAGCCTTAGCAGTTATTGGCAAACTAAAATCAAACATGGCCGCGATTTCAGCATTGCTGGCATCATTGTCATCACCGATTATAAATTCACCGCGGCAGGTGCCAAATTGGACAGCAGCACCTTTTACTCGGATTGGCGCAACGCCAACCAATTTCAATAGCCTGTTTTTTGCTTCCAATTTGTCGTCAGAGTGCATGATTTGATGCTCCGTGCTGCTTGGCTGAGTCCAACTAGAATAAGGTCAGGCCGAACTCAATGTAAGCGAGCGAATTGCCGAGCGATTACGTTTTAGTTGTCAGCTCGCGTCGCGCCCATTAGTCTTCCGCGCCTGAAACTCCTCCAGTCCAAAGGCGTAAATGAGCGATATCCTAAATACCATTTTGGCGCGCAAGGCGCAGGAAGTTGTTGAGCTCAAAGCGCGCTCCAGCTTGGCAGAACAACGCGCTCGAGCTGCAGATGCTGCGCCTATGCGCGGCTTCGAAGCGGCGCTACGAGCAAAAATTGCCAAAGGCGTCAGCGCGGTCATTGCTGAAGTCAAAAAAGCCAGCCCAAGCAAGGGCGTGCTGCGTGCGGACTTCGATCCAGCCGAGATCGCAGTGAGCTACCAAGCAGGCGGTGCCGCTTGTTTGTCGGTGCTGACCGATATTGATTTTTTTCAAGGCAGTGACGCTTATCTGCAAGCGGCGCGCACGGCATGCAGCTTGCCGGTGTTGCGCAAGGACTTCATTATTGATGCCTATCAAATCTATGAAGCGCGAGCCTTAGGCGCCGATTGTGTGCTGCTAATTGCGGCGGCGTTGCAGGACTCGCGGCTGGCGGAATATAGCGATATCGCGCGTGACGTTGGCTTGGACGCGCTCATTGAAGTGCACGATAGCGCAGAAATGGCGCGCGCATTGGCAATCAGCGGAAGCCTAATTGGCGTCAATAACCGCAATTTGCGCACTTTTGAAACCGATATGGACACCTCCGTTCAGCTCAAGCGCGATTTTCCTGAAGCACGGTTGTTCATTACGGAATCGGGGATCCACAGTATCAACGATGTCGAAAAACTGCGAGCAGCGGGCATTCACGCGTTTTTGGTGGGCGAGGCCTTTATGCGTCAGCCGGATCCAGGAGCGGCGTTGACCGAATTATTTGGCGATTGCCGTTAACTCAGCATTGCCTGCGCGTGATAGCGCAAATGGCTTTCGATAAAACTGGCGACAAAATAATACGCGTGATCGTAGCCTTCACGCATATTCAGCGTGATTGGATGGCCACAAGCTTGTGCTGCTGCGACTAGTGCCTCGGGCATTAAACGTAAAAGCGCATCATCCTGACTGCCCTGATCAAGCAAAATCGGCAAGCGTTCGCTTAGATTTTTGATTAATGCGACCGCATCATAGGCATGCCATTTCACTTCATCTGGCCCCAACATGGCGGCAAAAGCGCGGCGGCCCCAGCTCGCTGGCCCCAGACTTTGCGCGCTTGGGTGGCAAATGGGTGCGAATGCCGACAGGCTGCGGTAGCGCCCAGGGTTTTTCATGGCCACGATCAATGCGCCGTGCCCGCCCATCGAATGGCCGCTAATTGAGCGCACGTTGCTAACCGGAAACTCCGCTTCTACCAGGGCGGGTAACTCATGGGAAACATAATCAAACATTTGATAATTCGCCGCCCAAGGCGCTTGCGTGGCATTTAGATAGTAGCCCGCCCCCAAACCTAAGGCCCAGCTACCTTCTGGATCAACCGCAACACCTTCGCCGCGTGGGCTGGTGTCGGGACAGACAATCGCGATACCCAGCTCCGCTGCAACCCGCTGCGCCCCGGCTTTTTGCATAAAGTTTTCATCGGTGCAGGTCAGCCCGGACAGCCAATAAAGCACCGGCACTTTTGCACCGGTTAAGGCCGCAGGCGGCAAATACACCGCGAAAGCCATCGTGCAATTTGTGGTTTGGGAATCGTGCTGGTAGCGTCGGTGCATACCGCCGAAGGATTTGTTTTCGGAGATTAGTTTCATAATAAGTTGCCGCCTCGGTTTTAAAAAAATGTCTTGCAGTAATAAAAAATCAGCCCATCAAAACCGCACTTCGAAGCACTTCATCGAGCATCTCCGGCCGAGTTTTTTGCGTGCCGCCAATGCTTGCACGCGCCTGCAAAGCAGTTGCAATTTCCGCCGCTAATGCCAACCGTCGCGCGGTGCTGAGTTCAACCCAGGCCAGCTCGGGTGCCAACGCTTTGGCGCGCAACACGTCATCGATCCATTCGCGCTCCTGAGTGTCTGCAGCCAAGCCGTTCAACATCAGTGCGAATGCTGTGGGCGGTTGAGTGCGAAAACGCAAAATATGGCGGCAAGCAAACAGCGCGCGCAGCAAATAACACAATTTTTTCGCGCTCACCGGGCCAAAGTCTCGCCGACTAGGTGACACGCCAGACGTGTCTGGCATCGCCATAAGTGCTGAATTAGCCATCGAACCATAGTGATGCAACGCGGCTGCGGGTTTGAATAGCTGTGGCAATAGTGCGCGCAGCGCCTCACTGGTCGGAGTGCTTTCCCAGTATTGAATCGGTGAGCCTAGCCACTCATTAAAAGCGCCGTTGTAGCGTTTAAATAATCGCAACGCTTTGCGTAATTCCCAGCCGCTCAAATCAATGTCGTTAGGCAACATTCGTTCGATCACGTCGCGTTTAGGATTCACGCTGAGATACCAATCGGGGCTTGGCACAAAAACGAAGCGCACATCGTAATCGGAGTTGGGTGAAGCAAAACCCCAGGCTCTAGATCCCGATTCGGCGGCAAATAGGATGTGTATGGAGCGTTCGATTTCAAGTTGCTTTAGCTGCGCAAGAATTTCGGCGCGCATAGGCGCGGACACGCTGATGGGGTTGTTGGCTATCGACATAATCAATTTTTCGGAAGTGAAATTTGCTGCGCTTGGGCATTGACTAGCCAAAATACCTTGTTGAGCAGAGCTAGGTCCGTTTGCACGGGCAGTTTAGATATTGTTAGCGCCGATTCGCAGGCAACTACTAACGCATTAGCACGTTGAATTAACTCTTTGTAGCTGAACTTCCCGGCGCGAATAGCCAGCAGTTCTGCTTGATTGTCACCGCAAACGCGCACCAGCGGTACACCATGTTCAAGTACGTTTTTGGCAGAAAACAGTAGACGCATACAGTGCATTAAATTTTTTGCGTCATAGTCCAACTGCCCGTGTTCTTGTGCCAGCCAACGTGCATCGTTGCGCTCATCGCGCCAGCGCCAGTAATTATGGTGGTCAAGTTTTGCCCGTTGAAACCCTTGCTCGTTAAACATCAACAAACCTAGATAGCTGCTGGTTTCGAGTGCTATCGGAATGGATTCACAAACCGGCAAGCCGCCGCCGCGAAACACGCCGCGCGCGCTCGCGCCAATGTGATAAAGCCGGTACCAATGCCCCGCATGTTCAACTCGGGCCGCATGGCAATGCTCCAGTGACACCGGCAGCTGTGCAAGTGGCTTCGGCCGCCCAGGCAGCGCGCCCGTTTTGTCAATCACGGCCGGAAGCCAGTGGCAAAATTGCTGCGCTGTGGGTGCAGCTTCCGGTTGGGGCTGATTAATCCATTTTTTTTGCCCACGCGCCTTTTTGATTTGCCCCATCGCGTACCCCAATTTGGCACGCACCAGCGCTTGCGAAACCAATCGCGCTTTCGCTGAAAAAAGCGGTTGCAATGCAGTTGAGCACGCCAAAATGCAATCCTCCGGCGTGAAAACAATCTCCATCAAAGTGGGGTTTGATTCTGCGATCAGCTCAACGACGCGACGCAAGCTGTAATACACGTGATCGCCCTTGGCGTCACTGATTTGATTCGGGATCGCTGTCAAGCCCGCGTAGCGCTCTGGCGGTACGATATAAATGCCGCGCTCATCCAAGTCACTGTGTGGGCCAGCCAGACCGTAGGCATGGCTGCCCGAGCGCAGGCGACAATGCAGCCCGGCACCGTGTTTAACTGCAAGTTCTTGCATCGCTAGGGCAACGCTGGGATCAGGCAAAATAGTCATCGAAAGCAAGTTAATTTTCCTTTTGCTTTAAGTTTTCTAAGGCAATCAAAACCAGCGCGACGAACGCGCCGCAGCATCAGCGCGAACCGAAAAATCAGGACGGGCAGTGGATATTACAAATGAAATATCGCAACAAAGCGAAAAAAGTTTAGCGCAGCGTATTGCGCAGCTACTCAGTGCGCAATTGGTAGGTGTGTTGGCGACCAATCAGTGCACGGGGCAGTTGGAGCAACCCTATACAAGCCTGATGGCGTTCGCACACACATCAGACTTGCGCTATTTGATTATCGCAACATTGAAAGAAACCCAAAAACACGCAAACCTGTTGCAAAACGCATCGCTAAGTCTGCTTATCGATAACCGTTGCAATAGTTTTGCAGACTACCAACAAGCGGTTGCGATTTCTGTCATTGGTCGGGCTGAAGTCATTCCGATAGACGCCAACCCGCCCATGCAAGCGCTATTTCTAGCAAAGCATCCGCAGTTACAGGGCTTTGTCGCCAAACCTGAGTGTGCGTTGCTGCGCATTTCGGTGGCGTGCTATCGCGTGGTGAGTGAATTTCAGGCGACCGAGGTCTACCAGCCAGAATTTTCAGAAGCTACCCCTT
>JAYTAO010000061.1:0-2113 GCA_043737435.1 Rhodanobacteraceae bacterium
TTAAACCTCAGCTCAGCACCTATTAAGACGCCGTTGGCAAACCAATGGTACCTTTGGTTTCGTAAATTTGTGCACGAAATCTTTGACCCTATTTTTTTAAAGCGCAATTAACCTAACGTAAGACAAACTGATTCTATCTTTTGCCTTTGCGGGAAAAGGCCTGATCGGCAATCTGTCGCTAGGCTCCAAAATCACCAAATCTAAGAATTAGACTAAAATTTATACGTGCACAAAATGGCTCTGACGCAGCTTGCGTCAGAGTCTTCATTTGGCTTATAAGGGGCCACCTTTGAGTGCCTCGGCGGCTAACTCGAACGAGTACAGACGCGCCGTTTCATCGTAAAAATGTCCGGTCAGCATCAATTCGTCCGCTTGAGTCTTTTCAATGATTGCGTGCAGCCCGCGATTAATGGCGCTGGCTGAGCCAACCACCGCATAAAACAAAGCATGGTCAACTAGCGCTCTTTCTGCGGCCGTACCAAAACGGCTTATGTCATCAATGGGTGCGGGTACTTGGCCCGCTGTCCCGCGCCGCAAGTTGATGAAAGACTGTTGCACTGTGGTGAACTGGTAGCGCGCCTGTATGTCGGTGCCGGCCGCGTACACGCTAACAACGACCATTGCATAAGGCTTAGCTAACTGTTTTGATGGTTGGAAGTTTTGCCGATAAATCGCCAGTGCCTGCATTAAATCGTCAGGTGCAAAGTGCGCTGCAAATGCAAAGGGCAGGCCGAACTGCGCCGCTAGCCTTGCGCCAAATAGACTGGAACCCAGCAACCATAGCGGCACCTGCGTACCCACACCTGGCACCGCATGGATTTTTTGCGCTGGCGCGCTCGGTGCCAAATACGTTTGCAGTTCCAACACATCCTGCGGAAATGTGTCGGCAGAGTTGATGTCACGGCGAAGTGCGCGGGCGGTGGCTTGATCAGTACCCGGCGCCCGCCCCAAGCCCAGATCGATGCGATCTGGATAAAGCGATGCTAGGGTGCCGAATTGCTCAGCGATAATATACGGTGAGTGATTCGGCAGCATTATCCCGCCGGAGCCAACTCGAATTGTTTTGGTGCCACCAGCGATGTAGCCAATGACCACTGCGGTTGCGGCACTCGCAATGCCCGGCATATTGTGATGCTCGGCCAGCCAGTAACGCTGATAACCCAAACGCTCGGCATGTTGCGCAAGCGCCAGCGAGTTGTGCAAAGCATCCGCAGCGGTCTTGCCACTGGCAATGGGTGAAAGATCAAGTATTGAAAAAGCAATCATGGGATTTTGCATCGTGTTGCGGGGCAGGCAACGAAACTGGATTGGTAATGAAAGTTGGGCCAAACAGCCCAAGATCAACCCGGCCGCTAGCGATTTCCGTGCCGGCAAATAACCTGTAAGCGCGTCAGCGAACAGATCGCACGTTCAACGCAAGCGAGTATGGCTCGAAATTTTTTTAGCGAGCCCGCAATGAACAATCAAAAATCACGGAAACAAAATCCGATATTGGATGAGGAAATTCCTGACCGGCAAGCCGACCTTGGCGACGCCGCAGATGAAATCGAAACTGCGCAGTTGCAAGAGATTGATGTGATTAATCTTGACGACGCACTAGATGACGACAACGAAAATCCTGTTAGCCACACTTTGATCGAGGCGGCTGAAAATCGTGGCGAGAAAAGTCGCAGCGTTCGCCACAAACTTGATGGTGAGGCGGCGGAATCGCTGGAGCGTTAGTTGACCCTCAAACCAGCAAAATGCTTGCCGGTTCTTCATGCAACTGAATCAAACGCAGTGAAAAAAACTTAGTGCTGACCCGAACCGAGTTATCAACGTTTTTCGCGCGTACCAAATCAGCTTTTACGGCCTCTAGTTGATTCGCGTTGTTTTTCCCGGCGTCGGCTACGAGCGGCGGTGATCGTGCCTTTACGCCTGTTGCGCGGCACCAGTGTGACCTTGCTCGAGAACTGGTCGCGACTGGAAGATCCGATGAGCATTATGTTCCTCGCTCATGCGATGCAAAGCTTGAACGCCGACATCGCCTCGCAATTGCGCGCGCGATCCGGCGCGTGCCGTTGTGCATCAGTTGCTGGCGGCGCGTTCGCATGATTTGCCGGACTTAGGCACG
>JAYTAO010000062.1:0-5352 GCA_043737435.1 Rhodanobacteraceae bacterium
AGTAACGCGCGACGGGCAGAGCTTCACTTTGATCGACACCGCCGGTATCAGACGTCGCCCGAAAGTCTCGGAAGCGGTGGAAAAATTCAGTGTTATTAAAGCCTTGCAATCGATAGAACACGCCAATGTCGTGGTCGTCATGATTGATGCGCAACAAGGCGTGAGTGAACAAGACAACGCAATCATCGGTCACGTACTCGACGCTGGACGCGCGCTGATTTTGGCACTCAACAAATGGGACGGCTTGGAGCGGCACGAACGTACTGCGGTTGAACGGGAACTGGAGCGCCGCTTAGACTACGTGCCGTGGGCGATCCAAGTTCCTATCTCCGCCCTGCATGGTTCTGGATTAGGTGAGCTGACGAAAGCTTTCAAGCGCGCGCATCGAAGCGCCACAAAAGTCTTTTCGGCCAGCGATTTGACCGAGTCCATAAATAAAGCATTTGAAGCCTACCAGCCGCCACTGGTCAACGGCCGCACCGCGAAACTGCGTTATTCACATCAAGGTGGGCGAAATCCACCGCGTATCGTAATCCACGGAAACCGACTGGGAACTTTGCCCGACGCTTACAAACGCTACTTGGAAAACTTTATCCGTGATCGGTACAAACTTATCGGGACACCGATCAAGTTGGAGCTTCGAGACGGCGCGAACCCCTTTGAGGGCAAAAAAAATCCGCTATCAGATCGTCAAATTCAAAAAAAGCGTCGTTTGATTCGTAACGCCAAACGCTAGAGTGTTAGTTTAGAGTGGCACTGCGGATAAATTCACATTTTGCGGGCTAGTGGCTATTCCCACTTAAATTCTTGCGCTACACTCGCCAATGTCTAGGGAAATCAGGTAGATAGCCACAATGCTTAAAAAACTACTTTCAGTTGTTGGCGCAGCGCTTTTAGCGCTGCCTGCACTCGCTGTAGAGTTAAAGCCCGATCACCCGGAGTCCTACACGGTTCAACGTGGTGATACTTTATGGGACATCTCGGCCAAATTTTTAAATACGCCCTGGAACTGGCCGGAAATCTGGCATGCTAACCCGCAAGTCGAAAATCCTCACCTAATCTATCCGGGTGATGTACTAAGTCTAATTTATATTGATGGTCAACCCTTTCTGGTTGCATCAAACGGCGGCCCGCAAATTCGCCGCGAGTCGGCAGATGAAGCTATTCGAGCAATTCCATTGTCGTCCATTCGGCAGTTCCTTGACCGCCCTCGGCTACTAACCGAAGCTGAGTGGAAAGCCGCTCCGTACATCGTGGGAATGGAAGAAAATCGCTTACTGGGGGTAAACAATCAACTGGCCTACATTAGACAGCTGAACGCGCCTGTTGGCACTAAATTTGCCATAGCGCGACCGACAGTAGTTTATCGCGATGTCCCAAAAGACTATCCATGGCAGAAAAACAATCGAGAGCGCCGAGTAGATCCATGGAAAAATGAGAGTTACAAGACTATCGGAGGCGGCATGCATTGGCTTTGGCATGATTGGCTTTACGAAAAAAACACAACTATTTTGGGGTATGAATTGCTAGAAGTAGGAACCGCCGAAATTGTTTCAACTGGTGATCCTGCGACTGCTTATGTGCGCTATGTTGAGCAAGAAATTAGGCGCGGCGATATGCTTTTGCCAATAATCAACAAACCTTTTGATTATGAATTCATTCCACATGCGCCGAAAACAGTACCCGACAACATGCGCGTGCTAGCTTTCACCGACGCAGCCTATGCAGCCGGTACATCCCAGGTGGTAGTTTTGTCACGTGGCGCAGAAGACGGTGTTGAGAACGGACAGTCCTATTCAATTTACAGCCCTGGTGAAACGATTCGGGATGAAATTCGCTATGGTCGCGATGCAAATGACCTTCGCACCGTTTTCAGGCCGAGCAAGGCGATGGTAACTTTACCTGATGAATTTGTTGGTCACGTGATGATATTTCGAACCTTTGACAACGTCAGCTACGGCCTACTGATGGACGGTATTAAACCGGTTCATCTAGGCGATGCACTTCGAATGCCGGTGCAATAACGCCCAAGTGTATGAGACTTAAAAGCCCCGCTTTGCGGGGTTTTTTATTGAAGTCAAATTTTACAGCTAGGCTCGCTCGGCAAATAAAAGCCGAATCCTGATGCCAAAACTGCTAAAGCCCTTTCAAAAAAACTGGCGTGCATGAGGCGGCATCCGGCGCCCGAAGAAACGAAAAATGATGCGAATCAAAATCCTTTTTGTCATCGTGCTGCTAGCATTGCAGGTGAGTGCTGCGGCAGCGCGGGTGCTGGAACGTGGTAACGGCCCTGAACCTGATTCACTTGATCCGCACCGCGGTCAGAGTCTGTCGGCACAAAATATACTGCGTGATCTTTTCGAGGGACTAACGCGCGAAGATGCCCACGGCCAAATTATCTCAGGCATTGCCGAGCGCTGGGAAACCAGTAGCGATGGCTTATGCTGGACGTTCTACTTGCGCGCAGAAGCAAAATTTAGTGATGGCTCGGAAATTACCGCGAACGACTTTGTTGCTAGCTTTGCCCGGGCACTCGAACCTAAAACAGCGGCACCCTATGCAACTCAACTCCTGATATTGCAGGGTGCACAGGCGCGACTGGAGGGCGGCACTGGAACGTTTGGTGCAACTGCAACTAATGCTGGGATATTGGTCTTAAAACTTACCCACATAACGCCCAATTTGCCGGCAAGACTAAGCTTGCCGGTGGCCGCGGTCGTGCCTATAAAAACTATTGCACGCTTTGGCTCGCTTTGGACCCGCGCCGAAAATATCGTAACTAGCGGTGCCTACTCCTTACAAGAGTGGCGGCCACTCGCGGCAATACTGTTACGCAAAAGCCCGCACTATTACGAAACTAATATAGTGGCTATGTCGGAGGTGCGCTATCACGTCACCGAGGACGCGAGCGAAGAAGCCCGTCGCTTTGATGCCGGGGAGCTCGATATAACGGAAACCATCCCACCCGGCCGTTTACAGCAGCTGCGGGCCAGATTTGGCGACAAACTGCAAGTTGCGCCATCGTTAGGAAGCTTTTTTCTAGGCCTTAATTTGACGCAAGCACCGTTGAAAAATAATTTGCCGTTGCGCCAAGCGCTCAGTTTAGCGATTGACCGCACACGCATAGTCGAGATCATTACCGGCACCGGCGAGGAACCTGCCTATGCCCTGTTGCCTAGAATTTTGACGGGTGCCGCAAGGCCGGTCGTCGCTCCCCGCACAGTCAATGAAGCAAAGGCGAAAGATCTTTACCAGCGCGCAGGCTACAACGCGGATAAGCCTTTAATCGTCGAGCTACGTTACAACACCAGTCTATTGAACCGTCGGCTCATGCTTGCGATCTCGGTGATGTGGGAGCAAGTTTTGGGCGTGCAAACCGTGCTGCGTCAGGAGGAAATGAAAGTATTGGTGCAAAACCGCCGGGCAAAACGCATTACTCAAGTATTTCGCGGCGGCTGGAATGCCGATTTGGTCGACCCGCTGGACTTTCTGGACATATTTGCCGCGGACTCGCAACTTAATACCACAGGCTTTCAAAGTGCACGCTACACGCAATTGTTACACACACTGCGCCAAACCACTGACCCAGCCGCGGCCAAGCATTTGGCGCTTGCTGCGCAGGACGAGCTGATGGCGGCACAGCCCATCATCCCGCTATTTTTTTATACTTCCAAGCACCTAGTGACACCTGAACTCACAGGTTTCGTTGGCAACGCGCTCGATCATCATCCCTCCCGTTTACTGCAATGGCGGCAACCGTGAAGACGATCGCAACGCTATTGAAAAAGCTGGTTGGCGGCTTGTTTGTTATAATTGCGCTAGTGGCCATATGTTTGGCTTTGTTGCGCTCCGTTCCGGGTGGCCCGTTCGATAATGAACGCATCGCCAGTCCAGAGGTGCAGGCGGCGATGGCAGCGCGATATGGTACCGATGCAAGCTATACAGCCCAGTTGCGCCGTTATTTATCCGGCATGATTCGAGGCGATTTTGGCCCCTCGTTTCAATACGCAGATTTCAGCGTTGCAGAACTTTTACGCGCAGCACTTCCGATTACCCTGAGCTTGGGTGCGTTGGGACTTTCCCTGGCCTGGCTGAGCGCGCTACCCATAGCCATGTTTGCGGCCGCCCATCGAGGCGGCAAAACGGATATGACTGTGCGTGCGTTAAGTACCGGACTGCTATCCACCCCAAAATTCGTGACCGCGCCGCTATTAGCCTTGCTGTTTGCCTCCACCCTGCACTGGTTGCCCAGCGCCGGATTAGGCGATCCTATGTGGAAATATTTGTTATTGCCAGCGCTCGCCTTAGCGTTGGCGCAGTTCGGCATGGCGGTGCGCGTATTGCAAGGTGCACTTTTGGACGCTGCAGATTCGGACGCGCTGAAAGCCGCGCGTGCCCGCGGTTTCAGCACGTTGCGCTTGCAAACTCGGCACCTTTTGCCCATCGCCTTACCCACTGCGCTGGCATTTTTGCTACCCAGTGCCGTGGCGGTTTTAACCGGTTCCGCCGTCGTTGAGCAAGTGTATGCGTTACCGGGCTTAGGCCGCGCGTTGGTGAGTTCTGCTTTTAATCGTGATTACACGCTGCTGCTCGGGGTCGTCGTATGCTGCGGCATCATCGTGTTGGTCATTGGCTGGCTAGTCGAGATGCTTTTGCTCTTCCTTGATCCCAGGCGGCGCTAGTTGAACGGAACCCTTCCGAAATGCAAATAACCCGCCCTTCCCTCCTCCTGCTGCTTGGCTGCCAAATCTTGATGAGCTGTTCTACAACAAAGCTTTCGCCCGACCCGTATAAAAGCCCGCTTGCAAGTTGGCAGGCGTCGGAAAATTTCGAGGCGCGCAAGCCGCAGCTGATCATTATTCACCACACGAATATGCGCTCCTTGGCTGAGGCGCTGCTAACCTTGCAAACCGGAAACCCGCAAGGACGTGTCAGTGCACACTACTTAATTGGGCGCAAAGGTGAGATTTTGCAGCTTGTGGCCGATAACCAACGCGCGTGGCATGCGGGCGTTGCACGCTGGGCCGGGCGCACGGATCTAAATTCAGCATCCATAGGTATTGAGCTTGACAATGACGGCAGCACGCCTTTTACCGAGGTACAAATCGCAGCGCTGTTAAAATTACTGCAAGATTTAACCATGCGCTTAGGCATAGAGCCCCGCCAAGTATGGGGCCATAGCGACATCGCACCCGCACGCAAAGATGATCCAAACAAGTATTTTCCTTGGGCACAGCTCGCTCAAGCTGGGTTTGGGCTATGGCCGCAAAATTCCGCGTCACCCGTGCCGGAAAATTTCGACCCGTGGCTTGCGCTGGCGCTGATTGGTTACGATTTGAGCGACAAACCGGC
>JAYTAO010000063.1:0-5350 GCA_043737435.1 Rhodanobacteraceae bacterium
CAAACCTTCGTGCTCGGTGTTTAGTGCGTCGCCCAGCGCTTGCGGCAGCCTCGCAATCACTTTCGATGCTGCCGCGAATTTAACCCTGAAGAGGCGCTCTCACATTGCCCGCTATCAACCAGCGTGCTCCCTTAAGCCTCTTCCTGCCCCATGCCCGCCGTTGACATGCCGAATTTTTCTAAGCGCCGGTACAGCGCACTGCGCGAGAGCCCTAAATGTTCGGCGGCTTGCATGATATTGCCCGAGTAGCGATCCAGCGCTTGGCGCACTAACAATTGCTCGGCGTCGTCTAGCGTCATGTGATCCAGCACTTTTGACGGCGGCGCACTGGCACCGGCTTGCAACTGCAGATCGCTTGCGTTGATGTGATTGCCGCTACATAACAAAACGGCGCGTTCTAACACGTGATTGAGTTCGCGCACATTGCCGGGCCAGCTATAGCGCAGCAGCGCATCAATCGCTGATTGCTCCAGCGCCAAACCCAATTTGCCGTAACGACGCGCATGCGAGCCCAGATAACTTTCCGCCATCGGCACAATATCTTCGCGGCGATCCCGCATCGGTGGTAGACAAATTTCTACGGTATTGATGCGAAACAGTAGGTCCTGTCGAAATTGACCACCGGTAACCGCGCGATCAAGCTCGGCATTGGTCGCGCTGACCAGGCGGATATCCGCCTTTTGCGTGCGCGAGGAGCCGACCTTTTCGTATTCACGCTCTTCCAGCACACGCAATAATTTTGCCTGCTGCGCCAGATTCATGTTCGCCACTTCATCTAAAAAAAGCGAGCCACCCTCGGCCAATTCAAAACGCCCGAGCCGGTCGTTTTTGGCGTCGGTAAACGCGCCTTTCACATGGCCAAACATTTCGCTTTCAAATAAAGACTCGGGTATTGCACCCATATTGACCTTGACAAAAGCTTTGTTTGAACGGCCCGAGCGCGCATGAATAAACTGCGCCAACATGCTTTTGCCGGTGCCATTTTCGCCGGTGAGCAAGACATTGGCATCCGAAGGCGCCACGCGCGCCACCATTTCCAACACTTGCTTCATGGCCGGTGATTTGGCGATAAATTCAGCATCGTCACCGCGCAAAATTTCGTTCTCGCGCTCAAGCTTTTTTGATTTGCGCTTGGCTTCACCCAAAGCTAATTGGCTGCGAATAATGGTCATCAGCCGGTAGTTATCCCAAGGCTTCTCGATAAAATCGTTGGCGCCTAAGCGCATTGCCTTTACCGCCAAATCCACCGAGCCCCAAGCGGTCATCACCACCGCCGGAATATCCGGATCTTGCAAGCGAATTTTACTCAACAGCTCCATGCCTTCGGCCCCGGAAGTGGTGTCGCGGGTGTAGTTCAAATCCAGAATGACCAGCGAAAAAGGCTGGCGTTTCAGTGCTTCTAATGCCGCTTCCGGGCTCTGCACCGGCACGCATAGGTAACCTTCGCCTTTTAACAACAGTTTCAGTGCATCAAGAACATCTTTTTGGTCATCACTAATTAGGATGGGTAGGCTAGACATGAACTTCGCGGCGCTTGAACAAATGATCGCTAGCATTGTGGCGAATGCAGGTAGAAAGCAAGTGCTTAGATCGCGCCTTTCGCCTTGGAAACTTCTGCCTCAAATTCTGCCTGCGACATTGAGCCGTGGAAGACGGAGCTGACTTTCCCGTTCCGGTCAAAAAAGACGGAATAAGGAATTGTGTCTGGCGCTTGCAATAAGCGATAAATTCCGCCGGAATCGGCTTCTAAAACCACGGTCAAATTCAGCTTGTGCGCGCTTTTAAACGCGCGCACTTCTGTCGGATTATCGCTTGCAATAGCCACGACGTTGACCGCACCTTGCCGGTGAGCGCGATCCAGCATCGGCATTTCTTTGATGCACGGCCCGCACCAAGTGGCCCAAAAATTTACTACCAGCGGCTTACCACGAAATTTCGACAGCTGAAACGTGGCACCGCCCAGATCGCGCAGCATCGTCGTCGGTGCAGCGCTGCCGACGAGCCGATTGTTGTCAGAAAAAAACGCACTGGACAGAAAAAAGCCACCAACGCCAAACAGCGACGCCAAAATTAGCACCAGCAAGTTGGGCCGGTCTTCCGCCAATTTATTAAACCAATACATAGTTTAACCAGTGCATATTCGGGGCAAATTTAGCGGCTAGCGCACGCTATTTATCGGTGTGCGCTTCGGATACATCACATACAGCGGCACCCCGACTGCGCCGAAACTTTTCAAATATTCGGTAATCGCAACGTCTCCGTTGGTGTAATCACCGACCATATAAACCATCCCGGCCTGTTGCATCGCTTGCCCAACTGCATAGGTGTTTATCGCATTTTTCTCATTGACTTTGCAGGTGATACACCAAGCCGCGGTCATATCGACAAAAACCGGTGTTCCCGCCGCTCGCAGCTGCGCAAGGGCGCTCGGGCTGTACGCGACTTGACCTTCGGCTAGCTCAGTGTGGGCATCATTTTTAAGCCTGGTCGCGCTAAATAAAATTGCTAGCGCGCCCAACACTAAAGCGAGCGAGAAAGTTTTGCCCAAAATCGTGCTGTCTGCGGTGGAATAACGCTGTTTATCCCACCACCATAAACCCGCACTGAGCACCACCGCACCGGCGAGCGCGTAGCTCATCCCGGTAATGCCGGTTTGGTTACCCAACACGCTCAATAGCCAAACCGCGGTGATGTAGAGCGGAAAGGCCAGCCATGACTTTAAGGTATCCATCCACGCGCCGGGCTTGGGCAGGCGTTGCGCCAATGCGGGGATAAAACCGATCAGTAAAAACGGCAGCGCCAAACCTAAGCCCAGCGCTAGTAGCACCAACATCGCGACGAAATTTGACTGGGTAAAGCCATAGCCCAACGCGGTAAACATGCCGGGGCCTGTGCACGGGGTTGCGACGATGCAGGCCAACACGCCATTGAAAAATGCGCCGCGCGCCGGGCTTTGCGCGGAATAACCTAAGTTTGCCCCGACATTGCCAAAGCTGTGGCCGAAACTAACCACGCCCGAAAGGTTCAAACCCATCGCGATCAGTAAAAATGCTAGCAGGCCAACGATCAGCGGATTTTGCAGCTGAAAACCCCATCCCAGTGCAGTTCCGGCCGACTTAAAGCTAAGCAAAATCAGGCCCAGGATAAAAAATGAGGCCAACACACCCACGGTGTACCAAATCGCCTGCGTTTTAGCGGTTTTTGCGGACGCGCCGCTTTCGACTAAACCCAAAACTTTGAGCGACAGCACCGGTAACACACATGGCATTAAATTCAGCAAGGCCCCGCCGCCCAAGGCCAGCAGCAAAGCCAGAAAAAGGCCGATATTTGCGTCAGCAGCCGGCGTTTTCTGAGTCGTGTTCGGCGCTCCCATGGCGCGCGCGATCGCTTCAATGACAATGCTTGGCGTTAGTATTTGTGGCAAGACTTCTGCACCGGCTTCGCGAACGACTGGGGCGGTAATCAACGCGGCAATCGCGCCTACCGGCGGCGCTAGCAAGGGCGTGATCACAGGCGTATTCAAATCGGCCGAACTGCTGGTCGCCGAGGGCAAGGCCACGGCAATGGATCGATGCATGACCGGGTAGCAAACGCTATCTTTTTTGCAGCCCTGAAATTCCATCTCCAGCATCGCATTCGCAGGCACAGCGGAGGTGCGGGTTAGCTTCAAGGGGATGTCTACACCGCCGAAATACACCGCAACATCGCCGAAGTGCTCGTCTTTAATCATTTGTGGTGGCGGAAACGTTGGCGTCGCTGATACCCCATCGCTGCGCAGCACGAACTTAAACTGATCACGATATAAGTAATAGTCGCTAGGCGCGGTGATGCGAACCAAGATCGTTTGCCCATCGGTGGCTAATGCCTCAGCACGAAACGCTTGCGTTTCCGGCAGCGCATCGGCTTGCGCAATTGAGCCTGGAGCGGCACTGCCGGGCGCTAGGCCCAGTGGGTCTGCCGGCAAGCCCGGCGCGGCGTCCATCTGGGGTGTGGCACTTTCCGGGTCAATAACGCCCGAGACCATACCCGGTGTCGGCGCTTGTGCGCTCTCGCTTTGCGCCGCTGCGCCACCCAAATCCATAGCAAAGGTTCGAGTTTGCGGCGGATAACACACCCCGATCTCGGCGCAACCTTGATATTTCAGCCGAAACGCCACCAAAACCGGCCGCGCGGCAGGAAAAGTAAGTTTTGACGTGCCAGTGAAATCTTGATGAAACACGTGCATCTTGCCGAAAAATTCGTCGGTTTTTTCCTCCCCGACCGGCATCTCCAATGGGCCCATCACCACTTCTGCAGGCCGCGCGGCCTCCAAGGAGGTGCGCTCTTTGTACAAATAATACCCAGGCGCAACAATAAAATTGACCGTTGCCACGTCATCAGCGACGGTAACGGTGGGAATGTAGGCTTCTTCCACCGGCAGTAGTTCATCCTCTTCAATCGCATAGGCTTGACTGAACACGAACAGCAATGGCAAGAGCAACAGTTTCAAAAGCATCAGCGGGCGCTGAAGTAAATAAGGCATGGAAATGCACCAGAAGTAGCGGTTTTCGCTCAAAATCAGTCAGACGACGCCATTGTCACCCGCAATTTTAAGTCAGACAGAGAATACAGGCGGGTGACCGTACTTCGCGTGATTAAGTTTCATACGCGGGAAGGACCACGTTGCAAGTCGCTATTTTGTGTAGTGCAGATTTAACTCAAAGCCACAGAAACTATTTTGATGCAGAATTCCGACACTTTTTGGGCTGCGTGCGCCGCCACGCCGAATTGCATTTTGCGAGCAGCCAAGACGATAAATTTAGCCGCACTTGCTGGACAGCGGGCGAACGCAACTATTCAATGGCCGGATTCAGAAACCTTATGGGCTGCATTCGCAACCGCGACCACTTGCTAAGCCGAGCCGCCAGAGTTGCGCGCACCGCACCGTGTTTCCAATTGCGAACGCGCAGAAACTTTCGAGCTGCCGCGCCACAGATCCGCCGCAAATTTTCCATTACGCGGTTTGCGATTCGTTCGCAAAGTAACGATGTTTTCTCTAGAGGAACTAGCTGGGCCCATCGCCAAGTTAAGCGGTGGTCGACCGCAACGGTTAGTAGAACCAAGCCATTGCTGACTTCCTGTGGCGCGTGCTGCAACACGTATTGCCGAGCGGCCTGCGTCGCGTGCGCGACTATGGCTTTCTGCATGGCAGAGCCAAGCTGCGCCTCAAACTCGTACAGCTTGTGCTACGCGTGATGATTACCGCCCAAGTACAAATACAAAGGCCGGTGATGTGCTGCCCGCAGTGCCAGCGGCCGATGCAAATCGTGCTGATCACCGTCAAGCGAAGGCCTGATGGATAGACTTAAAA
>JAYTAO010000064.1:0-2100 GCA_043737435.1 Rhodanobacteraceae bacterium
GGCAATTCTGCAGCCATCAGGCCAGTGCCGCAGCCCAAATCCAGCACGCTTGCGGGCGCTGGGATTTGAGCCTGCAGTGCGCGTGCGATCAGTTTGTGCGCTTGATAGCGCGCTAGCTGCATTTGCAGATTGTAAAATGGGGCGGACTGATCAAAGACTGCGGTGATATAGGCGTCATCGGCGCGCAAGGGCGCTTTATTGGTATGTACTTTTAATAAATATTGCGCGATTGGATCGTTTGGTTGAGCGGCTAGCATTTCCTCCAACAGTTCAAGCGTTTGATGCTGTTTGCCACTTTCGATTAACATGCGCAGAAGTTGAGCATCCCGCGCCGGTTCTGCGCCAAAGCGGCGGCGCATTTCTTGCAGCAGCGCAACCGCGCGATCAGGGAATTTCGCCTGCTCGTGCAGATTTGCTAACGCCAGCCAAATATCAACGCGGTTTTGATCTAAGCTCATGGCCGTGGTTAAAGCGCGCTCGGCTCGGGTGATTTCACCCATACTTAAGCGCACCTTGCCCAGATTAATCCACGCGGCAACAAAGTTTTTGTTTAATAAAAGTGCGGATTCAAAGGCCAAAGCCGCATCAACAGGGCGATTCAGCGCACACAAGACATTGCCTAACTCAAAGCGCGGCGCGGGAATACGCGGCGCGCGATTGGCGGCGTCTTCGAGCAAATCCAAAGCATCATCAAAACGCCCTTCGCGCGCTGCCAGTACGCCTGCCCAATAGTTGAACTGCGGCCCCGCGCCAAATGTCGCCTGCTTTTGTTTAAGCAGTTCGCGCATTTGCACAAACTGATTCGCAAGTGCCGCAGCCGTTAAGGCTTGCACCGTTTCTTGATCCATGACGGCATTGGTGTCGGCCGCAGCGGGGTGACTATCGCGCTTGGTGGGTTGCTGGCTTTGAAATAGAGTCATCTGGTTTTTTATAGGTAATTTTTTAAAGAAACTTCGTTTCTGCTTCGTAATTCATCCCGCTGCGCGGGATTGCTACGCTAATAATATAAATCTAAAAAACGCGGCAAAAAACCGCTTTTAAGTAGCGCGATTCCGGCACATGCGCCATGAACGGGTGATCCGCACCGGCACCGGTGACTTTCAATATCTGCACCGTGCGATTGGCAAAAAACGCCGCGCGCCGCAGCATGCCAAGAAATTCGTCCTCGCTGACCAAGCCGGTGCAGGAGCACGTTAAGAAAATGCCGCCAGGCTTCACCATCGCCATCGCCAGCTTGTTCATGTCAAGGTATTTTTTCAGAGCAGTCAACACTTGCTCGCGGTCCCGCGTCAATTTCGATGGGTCCAAAACCACCACATCGAACTGTTCGCCATTGATCGCGCTATCGCGCAGCCACGGGAAGATATCGGCCTGCACGAACCGCACTTTCGCGTTATTTAAGCGCGCGTTTTGCTCAGCGGTGGCTAGCACGGTTTCATCAATATCGACCGCAACCACTTCCTCGGCATTGCCAAGCGCTTTCGCATAAATGGCAAAACCACCGGAGTTGCAGCACAGATCCAGCACGCGCTTACCGTTGCAAAATTCCGCTAACAGCTTGCGTGAATCGCGCTGATCGGCAAAAAAGCCGGTTTTATGCCCCGTTCCCGGTGCCGCATGGAATTTCAAACCGTGTTCAGTGATGACGACTGGCGGCGGTGGCGCTGGCATTTGGCAATCAAAGGACTCTTGCTTGCCGACATGCTCTTCAGCGAACCAAAAATGCGTGGCACCGGGGTAAAATTCCTCCAGCGCCTTGCGAATCACATCGCGCTGGCGCCACATGCCGGCGGAAAAATACTCCAATACTAATGTGTTGCCGAAGCGATCAATAATCAGGCCAGACAAATCATCGCCCTCGGAATGCACAAGGCGATACGCGTCCGTTACTGCGTCTAGGCGCAACACTTCCCGGCGCAAAGCCACGGCATCGCGCAGTTTGCGCGCGAAGTATTCGGCATCAATCGCCTCATGCGGGTTGGTGGTTAGCACGCGTAAGGCGATGCGCGAATGGCCGTTGTAAAAACCGCGTCCAACCCAATTGTCAGTGGCGTCAATAATGTCAACGACGGTGCCTGAGCGTGGCTTGACGAGCGGTTT
>JAYTAO010000065.1:0-2099 GCA_043737435.1 Rhodanobacteraceae bacterium
CCGCCATCCGCCAAAGTTGCGCCAGCAACGGCGAGCTGTAACGGCGTGACGCTTACTTGCCCCTGACCAATGCCGGCGACGACGGTTTCCCCAGGAAACCACGGCATTTTCGAGACCGATTTTTTCCAGGCCTTTGATGGCATTAGGCCAGCTGATTCGCCGTTGAGATCAATACCCGTCTGCATGCCAAAGCCAAAATGCTCGACGTAATCGTGCAGCCGGTCAATCCCAATATCGAGCGCAAGCTTGTAAAAATAGGTGTTCACGCTTTGCGCCATCGCTTCACGCAAGTTGATCACCCCATGACCCCCCACTTTCCAATCACGATAGCCGCGCTTAGCACCAGGCAAATAAAATATGCCGGTTGAAAAAACCGTGTCATTAGGCGTGCGTAGGCCTAGTTCTAAACCTGCCATCGCGACAAAAGGTTTGAAAGTGGAGCCCGGCGGATAGCTGCCTGAGAGTGCGCGGTGGAAGGTTGGTCGCGCTGAGTCGCCAATCAAGGCCTGATAAGCGGTTTTACTGATGCCGTTGACATAAAGATTAGGGTCGAAGCTTGGCAAACTAACCATGGCCAAGACCTCGCCATTGGCCGGATCAATTGCGACTGCAGCGCCGGTTTGCGTGCCAAAAGCGGCAGCGGCGGCGATTTGCAGCCGAATATCGATGCTGAGATAGATGTTTTTCCCGGGAACAGGCGCTTTACGTCCACGCTCAAGATCGCGCACGGTGCGCCCGGCAGCATTGACTTCAACGCGCTCGTAGCCGACTTCACCATGCAATAGCTCTTCAAAGCGCGATTCAATGCCTATTTTACCAATGTGGGTGGTGGCGGCATAGTTGATCGGGTCAACTCGGGCCAAGTCTTTCTCATCAAGGCGCCCAACATAGCCCACAATGTGCGCTGTAGCCGCACCGAGTGGGTAGTAGCGCGATAAATACGGCACTATTTTTACGCCCGGAAAGCGATACATCGCCACGCTCAGCCGGGCTAATTCGTCCTCGGTCAGACGCGGCTTAACCAGCACGTTTTGAAATTTTCGATGTTGCGTGCGAACGCGCTCAAAGTCTTCCTTAAGTTCACTATCCAGCGCAATGACTTGACTCAGCGCTTCCCACGTCGCCGCTACACTTTTAGTTTGTTCGGGAATGAGTTCTAATCTGTAGGTCAGGCGATTTTCTGCAAGGAGCACGCCGTTGCGGTCGAAAATGAGTCCACGCGGCGGTGCAATCGGTATTTGGCGGATGCTATTTTCTAAACTTTGGGCTGAGTATTGATCGTGTGCGAAAATTTGCAGCCAAGCGAAGCGCCCGACAAGGGTTATCATCAATAGGGTAATCACCGCAAATGCCTGCAGTGCGCGTGCTGTGAGCAGTCTGCGTTCGTCTGATTCGGCTTTTAAGGGCTGCTTACTCAATGTGCACCTGCCCGCTGTATTTGCATAGCAAAATTGTCATAGCGGACGCGCGCGGCTACGTCGCCGCACACGATCGAGCGCTAAAAATAGCAGTGGCCAAAGCAGCAGGGCGCTCAGTGGCGCAAGCCAAAATTCTGTCGGCGGCCAGCCATAGTTGCCCAACATGCGCAACCAGACCGTTAAGACTCGGTCATTCAGAAAAATCGCACCAATCGCGGCAGTTTGTTGCCACAGCGGAAAAAAACGCAGCCGATAGCGAAACCGCAAAAGGATGTAAACCAAAATCGTCAGTCGAAATGCGTTTTCCCCGAATAGCACGCCAGTGAGCAAATCAGCACTCAGACCTAACAAAAATGCTTGCCCTAAACTAATCCGCCCAGGCGACTCAAGGGTAAAATACGCAACGACCATGCCCAAAAACCAGGGTTTAAACGGGCTTGCACTTTCCGGCCACGGTACGAGCTGCAGCGTCAAAGCAGCTGTAACAAGCATCAAAAATAATCTGCCTTCATTGCGGATACGCATGTCAATTCGGTGCCGCGTCTTTTGCGCCTGATGCGCTTGCGGCGCTGGGCAGATCAAACAGGGGCCCAACGACGGGTCGGGGTGCAAGCACCAAAACAACTTTGTTGAGTCCCATTTTTGCCGCAGGCTTGACTTGCGCTTGGGCAAAACTGTCGC